>JBEBBB010000236.1:0-3694 GCA_041158605.1 Pseudomonadota bacterium | reverse complement strand
CGTGGCCATGGGCGGCGGGCTGGAGCTGGCGCTGGGCGCGCACTACCGCATTGCCGCCCCCGGCTGCAATGTGGCGCTGCCCGAGGTCAAGCTGGGCCTGATTCCCGGCGCAGGTGGCACGCAGCGCCTGCCCCGCGTGCTGGGTGTGGAGGCCGCGCTGAACATGATCGTCAGCGGCGAGCCCGTCAAATCCGAGATGCTGGCCATGCTGCCTGGCCAGAAGCTGTTCGACAAGCTGGCCGCCAGCGCTGACACCCTGGCCGAAGAAGCCCTGGCCCTGGCCCGTGAAGCGGCGGCCAAGCACGCGGCTGACGGATCGGCCTTCCCGCTGGTGCGCAATCTGCCTTGCAAACACAAGGACGGCGATGCTTACTTCCAGTTCGCGCGCAACATGGTCAAAGGCATGGCCAAAAACTTCCCCGCACCCGCCAAGTGTGTCGACGCGGTTGAGGTGGCCACCAAGCGCAAGTTCAACGATGGCATGGCCTACGAGCGCGAGCAGTTCATCAACCTGATGTGGACCGCCGAGTGCCGTTCGCTGCGCCATTTGTTCATGGCCGAGCGCGCGGCCAGCAAAATCCCTGATGTGCCCGAAGAAACGGTGCAACGACCCATCCAGACCGTGGCGGTCATTGGTGCCGGCACCATGGGTGGCGGTATCAGCATGAACTTCCTGAACGCGGGCATCCCAGTCACCATCTTGGAGATGAAACAAGAGGCACTGGACCGTGGTGTGGCCACCATCCGCAAAAACTACGAGGCCCAGGTCAAAAAAGGCAAGCTCAAACAAGACAAGTACGAGCAGCGTATGGCCTTGTTGTCGACCACCTTGAGTTACGACGGCATTGGTTCGGCCGATTTGGTGATCGAAGCGGTGTTCGAGGATTTGGGTGTCAAGGAAGCGGTGTTCAAAGAGCTGGACCGGGTCATGAAGCCCGGTGCCATTTTGGCGTCCAACACCTCCACCTTGGACGTGAACAAAATCGCCCATTTCACCAAGCGCCCCCAAGACGTGGTGGGTATGCACTTCTTCAGCCCGGCCAACGTGATGAAGCTGCTGGAAGTGGTTCGTGGTGACGATACCGCCAAAGACGTTCTGGCCACCGTGATGGCCATCTCCAAAAAGATCAAAAAGACCGCTGTGGTCTCTGGCGTGTGCGATGGCTTCATCGGCAACCGCATGATCGAGCAGTACGGTCGCCAAGGCGGGTTCTTGCTTGACGAGGGTTGCACCCCCGAGCAGGTGGACAAGGCCATCGAAAAGTTCGGTTTTGCCATGGGCCCGTTCCGCATGGGTGACCTGGCCGGCAACGACATCGGCTGGGCGATCCGCAAGCGCCGCTATGTGGAAAAGCCCGACATGAAGTACAGCAAAACCGCCGATTTGCTGTGCGAAAAAGGGCGTTTTGGCCAAAAAACCGGAGCGGGTTGGTACGACTACCTGCCCGGCAAACGCGACGCCATCCCGAACGCCGAGGTGGTGCAGATGATCGAGGACCACCGCAAGGCCTTGGGTATCACCCCCCGCAAAATCTCTGATGAGGAAATCGTCCAGCGCTTGGTGTTTTCGCTGGTCAACGAGGCCGCCCACATTTTGGAAGAGGGCATCGCCAACAAGGCCAGCGACATCGACGTGGTCTACATCTTCGGTTACGGTTTCCCGGTGCACCGCGGTGGCCCCCTGAACTACGCCAACGAGGTGGGTTTGTTCAACGTGGTTCAGGCCATGAAGCGGTTTGCCCGCAACCCCCACGACGATGCCGCCTTCTGGCAGCCCGCCCCCTTGCTGGCCCGTTTGGTGGCCGAAGGCAAAACCTTTTGATGACCGTTAGACCCCTCTAAGGACACCACCATGACCAACGCTGTCATCGTTTCGACCGCCCGCACGCCCCTGACCAAAAGCTGGAAAGGCGCGTTCAACATGACCCACGGCGCCACCTTGGGTGGCCACGCCGTGCAACACGCCGTTCAACGCGCCGGTATCGACGGCGCCGAGGTGGAAGACGTGATCATGGGCTGCGCCAACCCCGAAGGGGCGACCGGCGCCAACATCGCCCGGCAAATCGCTTTGAAGGCCGGCCTGCCCATCACCGTGTCGGGTTTGACCGTGAACCGGTTTTGCTCGTCCGGCCTGCAAACCATCGCCCTGGCCGCCCAGCGCATCATCGCTGGCGAGGGCAGCGTCTACGTGGCCGGCGGTGTGGAAAGCATCTCTTGTGTGCAGCAAGAGATGAACCAACACATGCTCAAAGACCTGGCCTTGGAAAAACAAAAACCCGAGATCTACTGGAACATGTTACAAACGGCCGAGCAGGTGGCCAAGCGTTACAACATCAGCCGCGCTGCCATGGACGAGTACGGGGCGACCAGCCAGCAAAGGGCCACAGCCGCCCTGGAGGCTGGGCTGTTCAAGGCTGAAATCGCCCCCATCACCGTGACCACCGGTGTGGCCGATAAAACCCTGGGTTTGATCACCAAAAAGGTGACTGTTGAAAACGACGAGGGCATCCGCGCTGGCACGACTTTCGAGTCCATCCACGGCTTGCGCTCCGCCTTGCCTGGTGGGTTGGTGTCGGCCGGCAACGCCAGCCAGTTCTCCGACGGCGCTGGCGCTTGCGTGCTGATGGACGAAACCCTGGCCGAAAAACGCGGCCTGCAACCGCTGGGTCGCTTCCTGGGTTTTGCGGTGGCGGGGTGTGAGCCCGACGAAATGGGCATCGGCCCCGTGTTCGCCATTCCCAAGGTGCTGGCGCGCCTGGGCCTGAAGGTGAGCGACATCGACCTGTGGGAGCTGAACGAGGCTTTTGCCGTGCAGGTCATTTACTGCCGCGACAAACTGGGCATCCCTGGCGACCGTTTGAACGTCAACGGCGGCGCCATCGCCGTGGGCCATCCATACGGCGTCTCGGGCCAACGCCTCACCGGTCACGCTTTGATCGAGGGCAAACGCCGTGGTGCCAAGCGGGTGTGTGTCACCATGTGTATCGGCGGGGGTATGGGCGCTGCAGGCGTTTTTGAGGTTCTCTGAACATGCGGCCTGCGGTCCCGGCCAAGAAGCCGTTCCGCATCGGGGCAGGGGCTGGTTATGCTGGCGACCGCATAGACCCTGCCCAAGACCTGGCCGAACGGGGGCGTCTCGATGCCCTGGTGTTTGAGTGTTTGGCCGAACGCACGATAGCCCTGGCACAACTGCGCCGCCGCCACGACCCCACTGCGGGTTTTGACCCGCTGCTGGCCACGCGCCTGAAGGCGGTGTTGCCGGTCTGTGTGGCCCAAGGGACCACGGTGATCACCAACATGGGGGCGGCCAACCCTGAGGCGGCCGGGCAGGTCGCGTTGCAAGTGGCCCAAGACCTGGGCCTCAAACGCTTGCGTGTGGCGGTGGTCACGGGCGACGACGTGTGGCCTTGGTTGCAACAAAACGACCGCCCTTTGCTCGACCTGCCGGGGACTGCTCATGGCCTGGGTGACCGTGTGGTGTCCGCCAACGCCTACCTCGGTGCGGATGCCTTGTTGCCCGCGCTGGCCGCACAGGCCGATGTGGTGATCACAGGGCGGGTGGCCGACCCGTCGTTGTTTGTCGCACCGTTGGTGCATCACTTTGGTTGGTCTTTGACCGATTGGACCCGATTGGGGCGGGGCTTGGCGGTGGGCCATTTGTTGGAGTGTGCCGCGCAGGTTTGTGGTGGTTACC
>JBEBBB010000235.1:0-3579 GCA_041158605.1 Pseudomonadota bacterium | reverse complement strand
CAATCACCTCGGTATCGCTGCGGGTTTTGAACACGTGGCCCAAGGCCTGCAGCTCGGGCACCAGTTCTTGGAAGTTGTAGATCTCGCCGTTGAACACAATGGCCACACTGCCATCTTCGTTGAACAACGGTTGTTGGCCGGTGGCCAGGTCTATCACCGACAAGCGCCGGTGGCCCAAGGCCAGACCGGGCTATAGGTGGATGTCGTCTTCATCAGGGCCCCGGTGGGCCTGGATGTTGTTGATGCGCACCGCCAGGGCACGGTCGTAATGGCGCTGGCCGCTGGTGTCAAAAAGTCCGGAGATGCCGCACATGGTGTGTCAACGTCCTTGGTGGGTGGACAAAAGGGCCAGGTCTATGGCACCCATTTGGGCCTGCAAGAAGCTGGCCAAGCGTTGATCGGCGGCGGTCACGTCGGGGCCTTGCGGCCCTGCGGGCACCAAGGTGTAGAGGGTGACGATGGCACCGTCATCGCCCTGCCCTTGCAAGAGGCCCCAAGCCCCCCACAATTTGGCCCGCGCATCGGCGGCCACATAACGGCCGTTGACCCAATAAAAACGCCAGACGCGCAGCCGGTCGGACTGCCCCATCAAGCCACCACCCTGCGCCCGCAACACGGCGGCCTGCACAGGCATTTGCGCCCCGGGCAAAGGGGCCATGGCCTGCCCCGTGGACTGTTGAGACCAATCGTCCTTTTCGCTGTCGACCAGGGTGTTGACCGAGCTGACCAACTTGCGCTCGTAGTTTTGCTGGCGGTAGTGGTGCAGGTACACCCCCACCCAGGGGGTGTCAGGGGTGGCAACCCAACGCCCGTGGCTGGTGGCAGATGGGTGTTTGTAACGGGGCACCCATTGCGGCTGGGTGGTGGCGTTGACCGGCTGCCAAGGCAGGGTCCCTTGAACCGCAACGGCCTGTACGGGCAAGGGGTTCACACGCCCTTGCATGACACGCTCGGCCCCCAAAGGCCACGCGGCCAGCACCAACACCACAAGCATAGCGGCCCATTGCTGGGGCGTGGCAGCAGCCACCCCATGCGGTGCACCTGAACCGGCAGCAGCAGGGGTCAAGGCTGGGGCAGGGTCGGCCCAACGGGCGCCAACCATGAACATCACCATGATCACCACACCAAAAAACACCCAGCCGTAAATGAGGTGGTCCACACCCGTGGCCAGGGTGTTGCCCGAATAGTGGCCCAGCATGACGATCATGTACGCCCGCAGCCAGTTGGCCACCAAGGGCACTGCAATGGCCACCCCCATGAACAAGGCCCGTTTGCGCCAACCGGTGTAGTTGAGGTGGGCAAACAAAGCCCCCACCGTGACCGATGCAATGAGGTACCGGATGCCGCTGCAGGCCTCGACCACCGACCACATGCCCGAGGGAATGACAAATTGCAAACCTTCGCGGTACACCGGTATGCCGCTGGCACGCAAAGCCAACACGGTGAAGTCGGCGGTGGACATCATCAGCGCTGGTAACAAAAACTCGCCTATCGGTACCGCAAAAAACAAAAAGCCCAGCGGAAAAACCAAGGCCCAAGCCACCTGCCACCCCCACACGGCGGGTACCGACAACACCACCAAGGTGACGACCGCCAACTGGGTGGCGGCGTTGACAGCCACCAAGTCACCTGCAAGCCACAAGGCCCCTGCCCCCACCAGCAACAACCAGGCACTGGGTGCGGCTTTGGGTACCAGGGCGAACACGGTGTGGCGCATGCGCCATGCCAACCAAGCCGACACCAGTGGCACAAAGAAGCCATGGGCGTAGGTGTCGGATGTGGACCAAATGTGGGCCATTTGGACCCAAGTGGGGGCGTACAACACACCCACTGCACCCAACAAAACCAGCCACATCAACAAGGGCATGCGCCAGTGCGGGGGCAAATGAGACAACGGGTTCATAGGGGTGCCGTATCAGCCGGTGACCGGCAAGAGGTGTTGGTCCAGCCCCGCCAAATGGGCCTGCCAGCTGTAATGGGCCACCACATAGGCACGGGCCTGCTGGCCCAGGGCCACGCGTTGGTCGGGCTGGTCCAGCCATGGGGCCAGGGCGTCCACATACCCTTCAGGGGTATCGGCCTGTGCAACACCTTGGCTGGCATTGGCGCCTATGGCTTGCGCGCAACCGGGCACGGTCACCACGGGTTGACCCATGGCCATGGCTTCCAAGATTTTGTTTTGGATGCCCCGGGCCACGCGCAAGGGCGCCACCACAGCGGCAGCGTGTTGCAGGTAGGGCCGCACGTCGGGCACGGTGCCCGTGACCGTGACGTGACCGGACGCCAAGGCCTGCACGGCGGGGCTGGGGTTGCGCCCCACAATCACAAAACGCACACCGGGCCACCGTTGGCGCAACGCAGGCAGCATGTCTTGCACAAACCACTGCACACCATCCACATTGGGCCAATAGTCCATGGCGCCAGTGAACACCACCGCCTGTTCACCCGGCTGGTAGGGGTTGGGCAGGGATGGGTTGGGGGCAAAAAAATCGGCATCAACCCCGTTGCTCAAAGACTCGACCGTGTGCGCCGCTTGGGGGGCCAGTTGTTGGAACAAGGCCGTTTCATTGGGTGTGACCAAAAACGTGCGGCGCGACTGCAAAGCGGCTTGGGCTTCAAACGCCAACAAGGTGCGGCCTTCGCGCCGGTACAACCACGACAAAGGCCAGGGGTGCTTGGGGGCGTATTGCGCCCATTTGGCCGAATCCACATCCACCAAATCTACCAGCATCGGTACCTGGGGCAACAGGGCCTGGGCGTAAGGCGCCATGGCCGACGAAAACACCACCGAGGCCTGTATGCCGTGTTCGGCCACCACCTGTTGAACCCAGCTGGCCATGGCGGGTTGGCGGTAATACGCCAGGGTGAGTGCCTCGCCGGTGAGCAAGCCGGTCAGGCTTTTGAGCTTGCCCCAACGGGGGTTAAGGGGCAACACACACAGGTCGGGGCACAGGGCTTTGAGCGCGGCCAGGTGTTGTTCGTCTTCGGGGTCGTCAATGAAGGTGCCCAGGAACACCCGGTGCCGCTGCTGCAGGTGCTTGAGCAGGTGGTAAGACCGCACCTTGTCGCCCTTGTTGGGCGGGTAGGGCATGCGGTGGACCAGGTACAGAACGTTGGCCACGCGCGTCAAGCCAGGTTGCGTACGATGAATGGGCCCAACCAGTTGGCCAGCCCGATGGGCATGCGCCGCCAGGTGGCGATCAGCAGCTTGTACTTGGCGTTGGAAGGGTTGTTTTGCGGGATGCTGTCGCGCTGGTAGAGCTGGTACTCGTAGTGCAGGGGCGTGGGCTCAAAGCCCCAATTTTTCTTGAAGCTGTAAGAGCCGGTGCCCTGTTTGCTGCGGCCGTAATCAAACACCTTGAGACCCCGTGCACAGGCCAGGCGCATGAGCTCCCAGTACTTGAAGTCGTTGGCAGCCAGGTCGCGGGCGGCTTCGTCATCGCCTGCGTAGTACGGCAACACTTCGTCACGAAAGTAGAAGCTGAGCACGCTGCTCAGGGGCTTGCCATCCTTGGTAGTGACGGTGAGGACTTCACAATCCTGGCCAAACTCTGTTTGCAGGGCCTGGAAATATTTCTT
>JBEBBB010000234.1:0-2764 GCA_041158605.1 Pseudomonadota bacterium | reverse complement strand
TGAAGTTCGGTATTTCCATTCATAACCAGGAGACAAGCGCATGAAATTCACACTCAAACACGTGGTGGCCGCATCGATGGTGGTGGTGTCGTTCGCGGCAGTGGCCCAGAAAGGCGAAACGGTCAAGATCGCCATGATCGAAGGCCTGTCGGGCCCGTTTGCCAACGTGGGCCAAAACCAGCTGAAAAGCTGGCAGTTTGTGGCCGAGCATTTCAACGGGGCCAAAAACCCCGCTGGTGTGAAATTTGAAATTGTGGGCATGGACAGCAAGGGCTCACCCCAAGAGGCGCTGAACACCTTCAAGGCCGCTGTGGACCAAGGCTTTCGCTACATTGCCCAGGGCAACGGCTCGGGCGCTGCGCTTGCGCTGAGCGACGCGGTGGCCAAACACAACGCGCGCAACCCCGGCAA
Source organism: Pseudomonadota bacterium (assembly GCA_041158605.1). Lineage (GTDB taxonomy): Bacteria > Pseudomonadota > Gammaproteobacteria > Burkholderiales > Burkholderiaceae_C > JBEBBB01. Next base: position 2,353 of record JBEBBB010000234.1, on the reverse strand, counting down.
AGAGGTGGTGTACCTGAACTACGCGGCCGTGGACCCCGCGCTGACCAACGAAAAGTGCAACTACTGGCACTTCCGTTTGGACGCCGACACCTCGCAGAAAATGGAAGCGCTCACCAGCTTCATGAAAGACCAGCCCAAGGTCAAAAAGGTGTACCTGCTCAACCAGAACTACTCACACGGTCAGCAAGTGGCCAAGTATTTCAAGGAAGGCATCAACCGCAAGCGCCCCGACGTGCAAATCGTGGGTGACGACCTGGTGCCGCTGGGCCAGGTGAAAGACTTTGCCCCGTACGTGGCCAAAATGAAGCAGGCCGGTGCCGACTCCATCGTCACCGGCAACTGGGGCCAAGACTTGACGCTGCTGGTCAAGGCCATGAACGATGCGGGCCTGAAGATCCCGATGTACGCCTATTACCCTGCGGTGTCGGGCACCCCCACGGTGCTGGCCGCCGGTGGCGACGCCGAGGTGTACCAAATTTCCTACGCCCACTCCAACTACGCGGGCGAGCTGGGTGCGTTGACCGATGCGTACCAGAAGAAATTTGGCGACGATTTCTACACCTTCTCCATCTACAACGGCATCAAGATGATGGCTGAGGGCATTGCCAAGGCCAAATCCACCGACCCGGTGAAGGTGGCCGCCGCCATGAGTGGCCTGCGCTTCAACGGCTTCAACGGCGAGTCTGAAATGCGCAAGCTCGACCACCAGATGCAGCAAGGCCTGTACATCTCCAAGTGGCAGAAGGTGGACGCCAAGTTCAAGTACAGCGTGGAAAAAACCGGCTACACCTTTGCCCCGGTGAAATACATCGAGTCGTACGTGGCCAGCACCCCCACCAGCTGCGACATGAAGCGTCCTTGACGCCTGCCCAGGGTCAACGCGGCCCGTTTTGCCACAACCCGCGCGCAGCCCCTTGCGCGCCGGGCCTGTGACAGGCGGGCTTTTTTGTTGGTTTTTAGCCCCCGATTGCCATGGAATTTTTCGCCATATCCCTGTTGAACGGGGTCAGCTACGGGCTGCTGCTGTTCATGCTCAGCTCAGGGCTGACGCTCATTTTCAGCATGATGGGTGTGCTCAATTTCGCGCACGCCTCGTTTTACATGCTGGGGGCTTACCTGGCCCACACCGTCACCCAGGTGGTGGGGTTTTGGCCCGCGCTGGTGGTGGCCCCGCTGCTGGTGGGGGTGTTGGGGGCGTTGTTTGAAAAACACGCGCTGCGCCGGGTGCACAAATTCGGCCATGTGCCCGAGCTGCTGATCACTTTCGGCCTGAGCTACATCATTCTGGAGCTGGTGCAGCTGGTGTGGGGCCGCAGCTCGGTGGACTACCGCGTGCCCGAAGAACTGAGCGGCCCGCTGTTCACGCTGTATGGCACACAGTTCCCCATTTACCGGGGCTTCATGATGGCCGTGGCCATTGCCATGCTGGTGGCGGTGGCGCTGTTGTTGACCAAAACGCGCATTGGCTTGGTGATTCAGGCCGCGCTCACCCACCCCGAAACCGTGGAGACCCTGGGCCACAACGTGCCCCGCGTGTTCATGCTGGTGTTTGGTGGCGGTGCCGCGTTGGCGGGGTTGGCGGGGGTGATTGGGGGCAATGCGTTTGTCACCGAGCCAGGCATGGCCGCCACGGTGGGCTCCATCATTTTTGTGGTGGTGGTGGTGGGGGGCATGGGCTCGTTGGCGGGGGCGTTTCTGGCCTCGCTGCTGATTGGCGTGCTGCAAACCTTTGCCGTGGCCATTGACGCCTCGCTGATGAGCGGGCTGAACCAGCTGGGGATGTCCATCACCGATGCGACGCCGGGTTACGCACTTTGGAAGCTGAAGGTGAGCCAAGTGGCCCCCATCCTGCCTTATGCGTTGCTGGTGTTGATGCTGGTGTTCCGCCCCCGGGGCTTGCTGGGCACGCGGGAAGGTTGAGGGCACTGTCATGACAAGCAAAACACATTACGAATTCAAGCCCTACAACGTGGGGCGCTGGGTGATCTGGGGCTTTTTTGCCCTGGTGCTGGCGGTGTCGCCGCTGCTGTTCACCAGCAGCCTGTCGCACACCATGCTGTCGCAAATGGGCATCGCCATCATTGCGTGCCTGAGCTACAACTTCCTGCTGGGGCAGGGCGGCATGCTGAGTTTTGGCCACGCGGTGTACACCGGCATGGGCTCGTTTCTGGCCATTCACACACTCAACCGCGTGAGCGGGGGCGACCTGGGGCTGCCGGTCAGCTTGGTGCCGGTGGCCGGTGGCCTGGCGTCGGCGGCGTTTGCGGTGGTGTTTGGGTGGGTCACCACCAAAAAAGCGGCCACGCCTTTCGCCATGATCACGCTGGGGGTGGGCGAGCTGGTGTGGGCCATG
>JBEBBB010000233.1:0-5653 GCA_041158605.1 Pseudomonadota bacterium | reverse complement strand
CGTTCACAGCGCCTTGCCGGGTGGACAAACCCAGGCCATTCATGGGTGGGTTGTCCAGGGTGATCACGGCCACATCGCCGTGAACTTGGTAGTGAGCGGTCATGGGGTCTCCAGGTCGGGTTCGCAAAAAAACGAACGGTCGTTCGAATAAATGCCTATTCTAGGCACAAACCGGGGCCCTGCAAGGCCACGGTGTCACCGGTTTGTCTGGCTGTCACCTGCCAGACACCGGCGGGGTTAAACCTCCAACCACTCTTTGCGGATGTAGGGGTTGGCTTTCAGGTCGGCGGGGGTGCCTTCAAACACGATGCTGCCGTGGCCCATGACCAGGGCGCGGTCAGAGATGTTCATGGCGATGGTGAGTTTCTGCTCGATCAGCAGCACCGAAATACCCCGGGCTTTGAGCTTTTGCAGGTATTCGCCCACCAGTTCCACGATTTTGGGGGCCAGCCCCTCCGTGGGTTCGTCGATGATGATCAGGTCGGGGTCGCCCATCAGGGTGCGGCACAGCGTCAACATCTGCTGCTCACCACCCGACATGACGCCCGCCTCGGTGTGTTGCCGCTCTTTAAGGCGCGGGAACATGGTGTACATGTCATCAAACGACCAGCGTGGGTTTTTGCGGCCGCGTTTTTCCCCCAGCATCAGGTTTTGGTGCACCGTGAGTTTGGGGAAAATGTCGCGGTTCTCGGGCACATAACCCAGGCCCAGGTGGGCCACTTCAAACGGCTTGCGCCCCTGTATGCCTTCGCCCTTCCAGGTGATGTCACCCGTGCAGTCGACCAGGCCCATGATGGCCTTGGCGGTGGTGGAACGGCCCGAGCCGTTGCGCCCCAAAAGGGCCACAATTTCACCCTCGCCCACCTGAAAACCCACCCCATGCAGGATGTGGCTTTTGCCGTAGTACGCGTGCAGGTTGTTGATGTTGAGCATGTAGGTCCTCCCGGTCAGTGCGCCGCAGCAGCCGCTTGTTCGTCGGCCAGCACCGAACCCAGGTAAGCCTCTTGCACCTTGGGGTTGGCACGCACCGCGTCGGGGGTGTCAAAGGCCAGCACCTCGCCGTACACCACCACCGCAATTTTGTCGGCCAAGCCAAACACCACACCCATGTCGTGTTCCACGGTGAGCAGGGTTTTGCCCACAGTCACCTCGCGGATCAACTCGATAAACCGTTTGGTTTCGCTTTTGCTCATGCCGGCCGTGGGTTCGTCCAGCAGCACCACGTTGGCCCCGCCGGCGATGGTGATACCGATCTCCAGCGCCCGCTGTTCCGCGTAGGTCAGGTTCATGCCCAGCACATCGCGTTTTTTGTCCAACCGGATCATTTCCATCAAGGCTTCGGCGCGTTCGTTGGCGTCGTCCAAATCGGCCAAAAACTTCAAAAACGTGTATTTGTAGCCCAGGCTCCACAACACCCCACAGCGCAGGTTTTCAAACACGCTGAGCTTGGGGAAAATGTTGGTGATCTGAAAACTCCGACTCAACCCCAAGCGGTTGATTTCAAAAGGTTTTTTTCCAGAAATAGACTGCCCATTGAGCAAAATTTGACCGCTGGTGGCTTCAAAACGGCCACTGATCAGGTTGAACAAAGTGGACTTGCCCGCGCCGTTGGGCCCAATGATGGCCACCCGCTCACCCGGTTGAACCGCCAAGTCCACCCCTCGGATGATTTCGGTTTTGCCAAAACTTTTGCGCAGGGCTTTGAGCTCGAGCGCGTATGGGGTGCTCATCAGGTGGTCTCCCGTCGCTTGATTTCTTTTTCGATGTCGGTTTGGATCTCGGCCCACTGCACCACAAACTGGCGCCGGGTGAGTTCAAACAAGCCCAAACCGGTCAACATGACAAATGTGGCACCGAACCAGCTGGACACCTGTTTGGTGTGCAAGGTGGCCCCCAAAAAGCGCAACTCGTCCCCCATGGCCGTGTTGAGTTGGAGGTGGTAGACCATTTCGATCATGGCCCCACCGCCCACCAACACCACCAAGCCTGTCACAGCAAACGCCAGGTAACTGACCCACAACTCACGCAGCCGGCCAAAGGCCGCCACACGCAGGTTCATCATGATCAGGCTGGCGATACCGCCTGGGGCGTACATCACCATGAACAAGAACACCAAACCCAGGTACAACAACCACGCTTTGGTGAACTCAGAAAACAGCACAAAAGCCAACACCATCAACACCCCACCGATGATGGGGCCAAAGAAAAACGTGGCGCCGCCCAAAAAGGTGAACAACAGGTAACCACCAGAGCGCAAAGGCCCCACCACCTCCGCGGTGACGATTTCAAACAAAACCGCACCCAAACCGCCCGCGATACCGGCAAAAAATCCCGCAATGATGAAGGCGATGTAGCGCACGCGCTGGGTGTTGTAACCCACAAATTCCACCCGCTCGGGGTTGTCACGAACCGCGTTCAGAATGCGACCCAACGGTGTGCGCGTGAACGCGAACATCAGGGCCACCCCCACAAAGGTGTAAACCGCGATCAGGTAATACACCTGGATACCGGGCCCAAAATTCACCCCCCAGAAAGGGGTGCCCACCACCCGGTTGCTGGAAATGCCCGCCTCGCCCCCGAAAAAGCCTGAGAACATGAGCGACATGGCGAACACCAACTCCGCCATACCCAAGGTGATCATGGCGAACGGAGTGCCAGCCTTTTTGGTGGTCACAAACCCAAACAACACCGCAAACAACATACCGCCCACACCCCCGACCAGGGGTATGAGGCTGACCGGTATGGGCAACTGCCCACCACCGGCCAGGTTGAGGGCGTGGATGGCCATGTAAGAGCCCAAACCGGTGTAAACGGCATGTCCAAAACTGAGCATGCCCCCTTGGCCCAGCAGCATGTTGTAAGACAAACAGGCCAAGATCGCGAGGCCCATTTGGGACAACATGGTGATGGCCAGATTGCTGGTGAACAGCCGGGGTGCAAAAAAGAGCACCAGGGCAAACAGGGTCCAAACGACCCAACGGCCCACGTTGTAGGGTTTAAAAGCGTAGTGTGTGGCGCTCATGGTTCAAGACTCCCGGGTACCCAACAGACCTTTGGGCCGGAAGATCAGCACCAGGACCAAAAACAGGTAAGGCAAGATGGGGGCCATTTGTGACAGCGTCAGGGCGAGCACCGCGTTTTGTTGCAAAGCGTCTGAGAGTTGCACCCCCAAGGCCTGCAACAGCGTGACCAGGGAGTGATCTAGGGCCACCGCAAAGGTTTGGACCACACCGATCAAAACCGAGGCCAAGAAGGCACCCGGCAAAGAACCCAGCCCCCCCACCACCACCACCACAAAAATCACAGAGCCCAAAGTGGCAGCCATCGCGGGTTCGGTCACAAAGGTGCTGCCACCAATCACACCCGCCAAGCCGGCCAAGCCGGTGCCCGCGCCAAACACCATCATAAAAACACGAGGCACGTTGTGGCCCAAAGCCTCGGCTGTTTCCGGGTGGGTCAAGGCCGCTTGAATGACCAGCCCTACACGGGTGCGGGTGATCAACAACCACAGCGCCAGCAACACCACCAGGGCCATCACCATCATGAAGGCCTTGGTCGCGGGGAAAGGTGAACAAATGGTGCCAGCTACCGCGCACAAGTCGGCAGGTGCGGCACCCCAAATCCATTCCATGGTGCCTGCTGCCTGGTGTACCAAGGTGAAGGCAGGGCCTTGCAAAACCTCAGCGGGCTTGAACTCCAGAGCGGTTCGGCCCCAAATCAGTTGAACCAGCTCCAGGATGATGTAGGACAAACCAAAGGTGATCAACAGCTCGGGCACATGCCCAAACTTGTGCACCTTGCGCAAACTCCATTTTTCGAACAACGCCCCCAACAAGCCCACCACCACGGGAGCCACCACCAAGGCTGGCCAAAAGCCCAACACCTGAGCCGCGGTGTAACCCACATAAGCCCCGACCATGTAAAAACTGGCATGGGCGAAATTGAGCACACCCATCATGCTGAAGATGAGGGTGAGGCCTGAGCTCAACATGAACAACAAGAGCCCGTAGCTCAAGCCGTTGAGCATGGAGATGATGAAGAACTCCATGGAAACCGTCTTTCTAAGCGATTGTGGCACCCCCAGCCTTGGGGTGAACCTTGGACACGCCCCAAACAATCTTTGGGGCCACTGAAGCCAGCAAGATGGGGGGAGTGGTCAACCCCCTGCGCCAGAACCAACCTGGGCAGGGGGCAACAGGCCTGGGATCAGCCCGGAGCCTTCATTTGGCAGCTGGTGGGGGTGCTGGCCACATAAGCAGGGAACTCTTTGATGGGCGCAAAGGTCATGCCCGTGTTTTCAGGCCCCAGGGGGAATTTTTTATCCGCTTTTTGCCACACAGCCAGGTACAGGGGTTGCTGCAACTGGTGGTCGGTTTTGCGCATTTCCACATCACCCCCAAAACCCTTGAACTGGATACCCCGCATGGCTGCAGCCACTTTGACAGGGTCGGTGGATTTGGCTTTGGCAATGGAAGCGTTCATGGCCAAAAAGATGTTCGGGATGGAGCCCGTGTACATGTCGTCGTTGAAGCGCTTCTTGAAATCGGCTTGCCAAGTCTTCATGGGCTCGGCCATGTTGTAGTGCTGGTAAGAGATCTGGAACACACGCCCTTCACCACCCTGGCCCAAGGCCGTTGGGGTGCCCGTCACACCCGCGTAGTAGGTGTAAAACTTACCGTTGAAACCACCCTCGTTGGCGGCCTTGATCATCAGGGCCAGGTCTGAGCCCCAGTTGCCCGTGATCACGGTGTCGGCACCCGACGCCTTGATTTTGGCGATGTACGGGGCGAAGTCACGAACCTGTGCCAAGGGGTGCAGGTCTTCACCCACCACCTGCACATCGGGGCGTTTGCGCTTCAGGGTTTCTTTGGCGAACTTGGCCACCTGGTGCCCGTGCGAGTAGTTTTGGTTCAGCAGGTAAACCTTTTGAACGTCTTTTTTATCCTGCATGAAGGTGGTCAGGGCCTCCATTTTCATGGAGGTGTCCGCGTCGAAGCGGAAATGCCAGTAGCTGCACTTGCTGTTGGTGAAGTCAGGATCCACAGCGGCGTAATTCAGGTACAGCACCTCTTTGCCAGGGTTGCGCTCGTTGTGTTTGTTGATCGCATCAATCAGGGCACCCGCCACGGAAGACCCGTTGCCCTGGGTGACATACCGCACGCCTTGGTCCATGGCGGCCTTGAGGGCGGTCAGGCTTTCCGCGGGGCTGAGCTTGTTGTCAAAAGCCACAATTTCATACTTGACCCCCACTGGGTTGTTTTTGCTGAGGGTTTCGGCAAAAAACTGCCAGCTGCGCAGCTGGTTTTGACCCACAGGCCCCATCAAACCAGTTTGGGGGTCGATCAGGGCGATCTTGACGGTTTCCCCTTTTTGCGCCTGTGCCGCCAGGGCGCAAGTGATGAGGGCGGCACCGACCAGGGTACGGATCACGGGTTTCATGTTTGTCTCCTTGTGGTTGTCAAATCGTGGGCGGGTTTTACAACCCTGCGCCTAGCTTACATGGCTTGTGCGGGTACATGCTCAGGGAATGCCCGGTGGAACTATCGCCTAAGCGACTGAAACACTCAAAGGCCTGGCAAGCGGTAACCCTGGAGTTGTTCGCGCAATTTCATTTTCTGCATCTTGCCTGTGGCTCCCAGGGGAATGGCCTCGA
>JBEBBB010000232.1:0-16440 GCA_041158605.1 Pseudomonadota bacterium | reverse complement strand
GCGTGGCAACGCGGCCACCTCGGATTTTGGTCCTGACGCGGTGCGCCAGACGGTGCAGGCCGCCTACGACATTGCCCGTTTCACCGCGGAAGACCCCGTGGCGGGTTTGCCCGATGAGGTGGATGTGGCCAACGACCAGCCCGATCTGGATCTGTTCCACCCCTGGGCCATCACCGCCGAGGAAGCGGTTCAAATCGCGTTGCGCTGCGAAGCCGCCGCGTTGGGCACCAGCCGGCGCATCACCAACAGCGAGGGGGCAGGGGTGTCGGCCCAGCAATCGCATTTTTTCACCGAACACATGCGCGGGGGTGAGCGCGGCCGACAGGGTATTTTTAAGGGGGGGTATGCCAGCTCCCGCCACAGTTTTTCGGTGGCGCCCATTGCCGGGCGTGGCGCGAACATGCAGCGCGACCACTGGTTCAGCTCCATGCGCTCCCCCGATGAGCTGGCCAGTCCCGAAGCGGTGGGGCGCTACGCTGCCGAGCGGGCCCTGTCGCGCCTGAACGCCCGCAAAATACCCACCACCACCTGCCCGGTGCTGTTTGAAGCGCCTTTGGCAGCCGGTTTGTTGGGGGCTTTTGTGCAGGCCGTGAGCGGCGGTGCCCTGTACCGCAAAACCACCTTTTTGGCCGACAGTTTGGGCCGGCAGGTGTTTCCCAAACACATCGATATTTTTGAAGACCCGTTTATCGCCCGCGGCAAGGGCAGTTCACCGTTTGACGACGAGGGGGTGCGCACCAGTGCCCGCCAAGTGGTCAGCGCTGGGTGTGTCAAAGGGTATTTTTTGATCACCTATTCGGCGCGCAAACTGGGCATGCGCACCACCGGCAACGCTGGCGGGTCGCACAACCTGCTGCTGAGCAGCCGCCGAACCGCCCCGTCCGACGACCTGGACGCCATGTTGCGCAAACTGGGCACGGGTTTGTTTGTGACCGAGCTGATGGGCCAGGGTGTGAACTACGTGACGGGTGATTACTCCCGGGGTGCATCGGGTTTTTGGGTGGAAAACGGCCAGATCGCCTTCCCGGTCCAGGAAATCACCATCGCTGGCAACCTGAAAACCATGTTCAAGGGCATCGAAGCGGTAGGGGCCGACGTGTACGGTTATGGTGCCAAAAACACGGGGTCGGTGCTGATCAACCGCATGAAGGTGGCTGGCAGCTGATCCACCGGATCAGCCTTGTAGGCCTTGTTGCCCGGCCACCCGGTGTCAGTTGCCGGGGTGCACACAAGGCCCCAACAGGTCCATCGCCGGTTGGTACTCACGGCTATGTACCCCGGCCAAGCCCAACACGGTGTGGAAGTAGTGGTCGTGTGTCAGCGCCTGCTCAGACCGTTGCCGCACGCAACCCATCGCGCCTTTCCAGGCCCCGCCCAGCCAGGTCACCATGGGCACATGGGTTTGTTCCTGGGGGGCCATGCTGAAGGGCATGCCATGCAGGTAGAGGCCTTTTTCGCCCAGCGATTCGCCATGGTCTGACACATATACCAGGGCAGTGGGGCGGTTTTGGGTTTTGAGCCAGGCGATGGTGTCGCTTAAAAAGCTGTCGGTGTAGCGGATGGCGTTGTCGTAGGCGTTCACGATGTGCGCTGGTGCGCAATCCTGCAACACGTTGGTGGTGCACTCGGGTTGGAATGGTTTTTGGTTGGCTGGGCTGCGTTTGTAGTAGGCGGGGCCATGGTTGCCCATTTGGTGCAGGACCACCACCGTGCCTTGGGCGCGGCGCTGGGCGTCGAGTTGGGCGAGTTGGTGCGGCAACTCGGCCAGCATGACCTTGTCCAGGCATTCGCCACCGGTGCAGTGTTCGGCGTGTGTCAGGGCCCTTGTGTCGGCATGGGGCACGCGGTCGCACACACCCTTGCAGCCCGATTGGTTGTCCAGCCACAACACCGCCAAACCGGCCCGCTGCAACACGTCCAGGGCGGTTTCGTAGCGGTTGTTGGTGCTGGTGTGTTCTACACGGCCTAGGTGGGAGAACATGCAGGGCACCGACACCTGGGTGTTGGTGCCGCAGGATGTGACCTGGGGGTAATACACCACCTCCCCCTGTTTCTGGAGCTTTTGGAGCTCGGGGGTGGTGTCGCGGGCATACCCTGCCAAACCAAAGTTCGCAGCGCGGGCGGTTTCTCCCACCACCAGCACGATCAATGGGGCCAGGTCGGGGGACGCCGGTTGGTGGCGCAGGGCGGAGTCCAGGCCGATGGCCTGTAAGGGCTGTTGCGCCTGGTCTGCGCGGCCCACCGCCACACGGGTCAACGCGTAAACCGTGTTGAAAGGGTTGATGGTGTAGCGCAGCGACTTGTGGTTGCGCATGGTGGAGGCCAAATCTTGAAAAGCAAACCACAACAGTGCAGCCATACACACCAGACCCAACAAAACCAGACCCAATTGCCGTTTCAGAACCGGACCCCAGCCCCGCCGTTGCACGGGTTGCCGCCACCACCACCATCCGGGTAACACCACGCCGAGCAGCAGTGTTGGAAGCATTTTCCAGGACAACAGGTCCAGGGCTTCCCGGGCGTCGGTGTTCAGGGTGTTGACCAGCATGGTGGGGTCGATCACGACGCCATAGGTCCACATGAAATAGCTGGCGGCGGTTGCGGTGGTGAGCAGCAACAAACCTGCGGGTTTGAGCCAGCGTGGCCACACCAACAGGCTCAGAACCACACCGGTGAAAACGATCAAAACGCCAGCCAGTGCCAAAGCGCCCAGCAAACCCCGGGTGGTTTGGGTGCCTGGCAGTTGCCACAGCTGGCGCCACAAAGGGATGTTGCCCACCGTGCCCAACCACAAGGCCAAAACCCAAACCAAATGGGTGGGGTGCCACGGGGATGCTTGGCGTTCGGTGCGTTGGTTGTGGCGCATGTGTTGGGCGTGGCTTCGTAAAAGCCTTTTAAGACCATGGAAATGTACCCCGCCATCCTTAAAGAGCGCTTAAACACCCTGGCCATTTAAGCTGCGATTAACCCTGGCGGTGTCCAATAGCGATATGACATTGCCCCGTTTTTTCACCACCATTTTTGACACCACGGCGAGGCGGGGTGCAGGGGTGTTGGTGTTGCTGTTTTTGTCAACAGTGGTTTGGGAGTTGTCCACCTGGGACATGCCCTTCATGGCGATTTGGGGAACCGAGACCGGTTTTGAGTGGCGGCACAACTGGTGGCTTGAGACCGTGTTGCACGACCGGGCGCGCAGTGTGATGGTGGGTGTGTACCTGCTGTTGGTGGTGTTGACCGCCTGGCCTGTGGGCGGCTTTGGGCGCGTACCGTGTTGGCAGCGTTGGACAGCGTTGGTGGGTGTGACGCTGGCCTTGTTGGCGGTGAACTGGGTGAAGCGCAACAGTGGCACCAGTTGCCCTTGGGACATCGCGGCCTTTGGCGGCCAGTACCCCTATGTGTCACACCTGAATCTGGCTGTTCTGGATGGTGGGCCGGGGCGGTGTTTTCCGGGGGGGCATGCATCGGCCGTTTTGGCCTTTTGGGCCTTGGCCCCCGCGATCTGGCGCACGCCCGGTGCAAGCCCCCGGCGGGGGTGGTGGGTGTGGTGTGTGGTGGGGGGCTTGGGTTTGTTGTTCGGCTGGGTGCAAACCGTTAGAGGGGCCCACTACCCCAGCCACACCGCTTGGACCATGGTGATTTGCTGGGGGGTGGCCTGGCTCACCGATGGGGTATCGAACCTGATCAGGTCAAGGGTTGTGGGGCGTACCCGGTAACACCAACGTGGCGGCCAGACCCCCCAGCACACCAGGGCTGGTGAAGCTCAGCGTTCCGCCGTACAACTGCGTCAGGTCTTGTGCAATGGCCAAACCCAGCCCAGTACCGGGTGTGGTTTCGTCCAACCGTACACCCCGTTGGGTGATGTGTTGCAACTGGGGTGGCGCGACGCCGGGGCCATCGTCGTCTACCGCTATGACCACGCGGTTGCCACTGGTCGACAAGGTCACCCGGACGGTACCATGGGCCCATTTGCAGGCGTTGTCCAGCAGGTTGCCCACCATTTCTTGCAGGTCTTGGGCGTCGCCCCCAAACCAGACTGGGTGGCTGGGACCGGTGGTGGTGATGTGCAGACCCTTGTCTGCATGGACTTTTTCCATCACACGGACCAGGCCTGTGACCAAGGGTTCTACGGCTGTTTTTTGACCGGGCATGCCCCCCGAAGCCGCCAACCGGGCGCGTTTGAGGTGCCAGTCTATGTGGTGTTGTGCAGCAGTGACCTGTTCCAAGACCGTGGCCCAGTGGGTTGTGTGCGGGTCGGGTGTGGTGGCCACCTGGCGTATCACCGCGAGGGGGGTGCGCAAAGCGTGGGCCAGGTTGCCCGCTTGTGTGCGGGCCCGGTCGAGCAGGGCTTCGTTGTGCGCCAAAACCTGGTTGAGGTCTGCCACCAGGGGTTGTACCTCGGCGGGAAACCCACCCTCCAGGCGCTGGGTTTTGCCCTGTCGCAGCTGTTGCAAGCCCCCGGCCAAGCTGGTGAGGGGGTGCAAGCCCACCACCACTTGGGCCCAGGCCGCCAACATCAGCAGCACAAACAAGACCAGCAAAGACCAGCCCAGCACCCGCGTGTAGGCCTGGGTGGCAGCGGTGTGGTCGGCGGTATCTTGGCCCACCATCAGCCGCCATTGCACGCCGGGCGTGTCTTCAGAGCGCAGGGCCCGTTCAACCACCAGCAGGTTTTGTTGTTGCGGGCCTGTTGCGCTGTGAACGTGCCATTGACCGTCGCCCATGGGGTCGTTATCCAGCGTCAAAGTCGTGTCCCACAAGGATCGGGATCGGAGAGCGGCCGATCGCCCTTGATGGCCAGGGCCTGCCAGTGCGTCGAGCTGCCAATACAAACCGCTGTAGGGTTTGTGCCAACGGGGGTCTGAAAGGTTGCGGGGGTCGATCTGGGGTTGTTGCCCATTGAACACCAAGCGGGCGGTGACTTGGTCCAACTGTTGCAACAGTTGGTGTTCGAATTGTTTTTGAACGTGTTGGGCAAACAACCCGCTCAACATCCACCCCGCCACCGCCAAGGCCAACAACAGGCCCACAGCGGTGGCCACCAGCAAGCGCAGCCGCAAGGAGGGGTTACGGACCATCAAGGACACGCCAAGCGGTAGCCCAGCCCCCGTACGGTCTCCAGTGCCAGCCCGGGCATTTTGCGCCGCAACCGGCCCACAAAAACCTCGATGGTGTTGGAGTCTCGGTCGGCGTCTTGGCTGTAGATGTGTTCGGTCAGCTCGGTGCGCGAGACCACCTGACCCGGCCTGTGTAACAGGTAGGCCAGCACCTTGTACTCGTGCCCCGTCAGGGTGATGGGCAGGCCGGTCCAGCTGACCCGGCTGCTGCGGGTGTCCAGAGTCAGATCCCCGCATTGGAGCAGCGGGGAGGCGAGGCCCGTTGATCGCCTGATGAGGGCCCTGAGACGGGCCAAAAGTTCTTCAGGGTGAAAAGGCTTGGCCAGGTAGTCATCGGCGCCCGCGTCGATGCCTGTGACCTTGTCGTGCCAGCTGTCGCGCGCGGTCAACACCAGAACGGGCATGTTCCGCCCGTTGGCGCGCCACTGGCGCAGCACGGTCAGGCCGTCGCGGTCGGGCAGGCCCAGGTCCAGCACCACCGCATCGACGGCTTCGGTGTCACCCAGGTGCTGGGCATCGATGCCGTTGGCGGCGGTATCGACCACGTAACCCGCGTGCTGCAGGTTCAGCTGCAAATGGTGGCGCAGGGTGGGTTCGTCTTCAACCAGCAGTATGCGCATACCGGTCAGTCGCGTTTGGTACGGCTGCGCAGCACCTCCAGCGTGCGCGCATCCATTTCCATTTTGACCAGCTGGCCGTTGTTGCGCAGCAGCTTGATGTCGTAGACCCATCGCCGCCCTTCGTTTTCGAGTTCCACCTCAAGGACCTGGCCCGGATGGCTTTGGGACAGCCGCTCCAGGACGGTGCCCAGCGGCAAAACCTGCCCCGTTTGCAACGCTTGTCGCGCACGCTCGTGGTCCTTGTCGTCGCTGCTGTGCGCGAGGGGTGGGCTGGCCAAGGTGACCACGGCCCAAAACGCGATCGCCAGGGCTTTGGGCCTGTGGTGTGGTGGCGGTGTGTGGTGGGGCATGGGCTGATTGTGACGCGTGGAATCTGAACGCCAGGTGAACAGGGGTTTCAGCTCTGGTTCAACGGTGGGTTTTCAGAATAGCGGCACACACAAACCACCGATGGACCCCCGTATGCACAAGCTTTTGAATCTTTTTGTCATGGATGAACAGGTGCCAACGCCCGCGCCAGGCAGGGCAGGGCGCATGGCGCGCCGGTGGTTGCTGGGAGGCGTGTTGGGGGTTGTGGGCGGGGCTTTTGCGCACGCTGCAGACACCTCACCGGCCCAGCAGTTGTCGCATTGGAGTGCACAGGCGGGCCGGCCCGGGCAGGTGGCCCAAGGACAAGCTTTTTTCAACCAAAAACACGGGGGTGAGTGGTCTTGTGCGTCTTGCCATGGCACACCGCCCACCAGCCCAGGCAAACATGCCAACACGGGCAAGTCCATCGCGCCTCTGGCCCCGGCATTTAACCCCAAAGCGTTCACGGACACGGCGAAGGTGGAGAAGTGGTTCCGCCGCAATTGCAACGACGTGCTCAGCCGGGAATGCACTGCAACTGAAAAAGCCGACGTGTTGGCTTACCTCAACAGCCTCAAACCCTGAAAACCCCTAACCCACCCCCACCCACCGCAACTGTGCAGGAGAAACAGTGATGTCTTTTTGGTACGCCTTGTTCCGTTCAGCCCGTCAGGGCCCAGCCCAAGTCCTTCAACTGTTCCCCAGTTGGCCCAGGTTGTTGCTGGGCGCTGCGGGTGTTTTCAGCATAGGTGCTGCGTGTGCCGACAGTGGCCCCATGTTGCCCCGCAACACACCCTCGGCTTACAACCAAGAGTGTGCAGCCTGCCACACAGCCTATCCGCCGGGCATGTTGCCTGCCAAGTCTTGGTCCAGGCTGATGGGTGGTTTGGAGAAGCATTACGGTACGGATGCGTCTCTGGACCCCGCCACGGTACAGCAACTGGGTTTGTGGTTGCAACAAAACGCGGGCACCTACAAAAGGGTGTCTGAGGAGCCGCCACAAGACCGCATCACCCGCTCCGCATGGTTTGTTCGCAAGCACCGCAAAGTTGAAGATGCGACATGGCGTTTGGCCAGTGTCAAAAGTGCTGCCAATTGTGCCGCTTGCCATGCGGGGGCGGACAAGGGTGTCTATGACGACGACGATCTGGTGTTCCCTGCCGGTTTGAGTGCTGCCCAGCGTTGGGCCTGGAGGGATTGAGGTGAACCCCACGATAACCACACCGCCCACGGCCACGCCCCAGGGTTCTTCCGCGTCTCGACCATCGGCCGCTCCCAGCCCCACTGCCAAAGGGCGACTGGTGACCGATGCGCCCACCCGTGTGTTCCATGGGTTGTTCGCCCTGTGTTTTATCGGCGCGTACCTCACCGCAGATGGTGAAAAGTGGCGTCTTCTGCACGTGGTGCTGGGCTACTCGATGGCCGGTCTGCTGTTGTTTCGCGTGTTGTATGGCATTTGGGGGCCCAAACCCAGCCACCTCAGCAGCCTGTGGCGCAAGGTTGCACCGTCGCGGACCTGGTTGCAGGGGTGTTTTCGCCTGCGGTCTTGGGATGCCGTCAGCGCCCATTGGCGCCAAGGTCAAAACCTGCTGATGGGTGTGGCCGTGATCACCTTGTTGGTAGGGGTCGTACCTTTGGTGTTGTCGGGGTATGCCACTTACAACGACTGGGGGGATGTGTGGGGTGGTGAGTGGCTTGAAGAAACGCACGAGTGGCTAGGCGAGGCATTTTTGTGGGTGGTTCTGGCGCACGTGGCTTTGGTGTTGGCCATCAGCTTGTGGCGGCGGAAAAACCACGCCACATTGATGTGGTCTGGCCGGGTGCCAGGTTCGGGTCCTGACCTGGTGCGACACAACCGGGTGTGGCTGGCCGTGCTGTTGCTGGCAGCGGTGTTGGCCTATGTGGCCTGGGAGTGGCAAGCCTCGCCACAAGGCTTGGTGCCATGGCGCGTTTTGACCACACCCGCTGCCTGGGTGGAGGACGGCGATGACGACTGAGTTGTTACGCCTGTTTACACCTTGGTCCCCGGGCTTCATTTTCTCTTCAGGCTCGGTGTCAATCATCAGGCTCTCTTTTAACCACGTGTGAGGTTCCCATGAAAAAGCCGATGTCTTCTTTATTGATGGCCTTGATGGCCACTTTGGTCTTAGCCCAACCCCTGCAAGCCCTGGCCGATAAAAAAGGAGGGGACTCGCGTGGAAGCCGCGGATCTTCGCAAGGCAGCAGCCACGGTGGAAGCCATGGGGGCAGCCACGGTAGCAATGGCGGTTCGCAAGCCGGTTCCAGGTCGGGTGGTGAGTCACATGGCCGCAGCGAGGGGCGTGGTGAGTCTCATGGGCGTGGTGAAAGCCGTGGTGAGTCTCATGGCCGCAGCGAGGGGCACGGTGAGTCCCATGCCCGTGATGGGGGCCGGGAACACGGTCGTGAAGGGCATGATCGCCACGAGCGCGCCGAGCGGCATGAGCGAGACCGTATGGGTCCGATGGCCGGTACCCGGCCCGCCATGACCCCGGAAGCAAGGGCGGTGATGCAGCAGGTCCGGGCCGCAGCCCGTGAGTACCGCACCACCGGTAGTGCCGAGAGCCAAGCCAGTTTGCAGTCGCTCAAAGCGTCTCTGGCCGCTATGGGCTACACCCGGACACCCCACCAGCCCGGCAACCCTGCCCCTACAAGGCCTGTGGCAGGTGCCCCGGCTGCGGGTGCACCCACAACGGGCGGAACAACCCCTGCCGCGCCCGCCGCGCCGGTGGCCGCCGGTACGCCCACGGTCACCACCGTGGCTGGTGTGTCTGGCGTGGTGGCCAACTGATGGCAACGCCCATGGTCCAGCGCTGTGCTTGGGTGGGCGTTCTGGTGTTGTCCGGGTGTGCTGGCATGCCCGGCATGCCCACCGAGCCTCCGGCCGAAAAAATGCAGCTGATGCAAAGCGTGCTCAACAGAACCCCGGATGGGTCTGTGGGGTATTGGCGGCACAACGATGACAACTTCGGTTTGGTGGCGGTCGACAGCACCGTCCGAAAAGGGGACAGCACCTGCCGCTTGGTCAGAGAAGACCAAGTGGTTGGTGGCCGTTCTGGGCAGCTGGTGAGCAGCTATTGCCGGGTGGGGCGCGGCGCGTGGCAGTGAGCTGCGTTCTGCCGCTGAGATCAGCCGTGGTGGGTGGGCCAGTAGAGCTCCACCACAAACCCTGAAGGGGTATCGGGTAGGCGCACCCCGCCCAGGTGGGCCCGCAAAACGATGTCGGCCAGGACCAGGCCTAACCCGTTGCTGCCTGCATCTGAGGTGTAGCGTTGTTGGGCCAGCGAGAGGCGCAAGCGTTGTACCTCTTGGGGTGGGCAGCCTTTGCCGTTGTCCACCACTGTAAGGTGGTGTTGCTGGTCTGCGGTGTAACTGGTGATCAACACGTTGGTGGCACTGTGCCTGGCCGAGTTGTCAAGCAAGTTAGCGAGCACCGCTGACAACAGATCGGGGTCGGCGCGCAGGTGGTCCTCCCCTTCGATGGTCACCACCAGACCGGGTGCAGGTATGGCATCCAGCAGGGTGGCCAACGAACAATCTTGCCACGATGGCTCGGTGCCGCTGCGAAACATCACCAGCAGGGCCTTCACCACATGGGTCAAACGTTGGGAGGCTTCTCGTGCCCGCAGCACACGGGGCCTTTGGTCGGATGGTAACTCCCGCAAAGCCAAGGCCAGTTGGGCGTCGATGCCCGCCAGGGGGGTGCGCAAGGCATGGGCCGCATGGGCTGCAAATGCCCGTTCCCGGTTCACCCGGGTGGCCAGCCGCTGACCCAGGTCGCTGATGGCTTCGGCAATGGGGGTCAGTTCGCTGCGCTGGGGGGGGGTGGGCTCAGACCCTGGCACCAGAGGGTCGTAAACCCGCACGCCATGGGTAAGGTCCCGCAAGGGTTGGAGCTCTTGGTGGGTGATGCGCGACAACACCAACACCGATACCCAGCCCACCAACAAAGTGCCTAGCAGGGTAAAAACCACCGTCTCGCTGAGTGCCTCGAGGCGCTCGTTGTGTGTTTGGGCGACCAGCAGATAACGGGTGGGGTCGTGGGTGAAGGGCAGGGTGACCACGCGCCATTGGCCATCTGCGGAATCAAAAAAGTGCCGCTGGGGTGCTGCTGCCAAGGGTGTGTCGGGTGCCTTGTGCGACCGGCGGATCACACGCCGTTCGGTGGTGGACACCATTTGCCAGATGAGTTTTTCGTCGTGTGCCGGTGGGGTCTCCCAGTAGTTGGGGGCGCTGGAAGGCACGGGGGTGCTGTCAATCACACCATAAATAATTTCGGCCGATTCGCGCAGGCCCTGGTCCATCAGCTCTTCCATTTCGTGCTGGACCACCAACCACACCACCACCGATACCGTGAACCCGGTGATCAGGGCAAACCACAACAGTGCTTTGGAAAGCCTGCGTTGTATCGACGGTGTACGGAGCCCATTCATTTGGGCAAGGGGATGCGGTACCCCAGACCTCGCACGGTTTCAATCAGCGTTTTACCGAGCTTGCTGCGGAGTTTAAAAATATGGACCTCGAGGGAGTTGCTGGACAACTCGCTGTCAAAACCACAGACCAGGGCTTCCAGGTCGGCTTTGGACACGATACGGCCTGCGCGCAGGACCAACGCTTCCAGCATGGACCATTCCCTGGCGGTGACTTCAACCATCTGCCCTTGAGACCACACCGCTTTGGCGGCCAGGTCAATTTCGACAGTCCCAAACACCTTGCGGGTGTCGTTGCCTGCCACACGGCGTGTCACGGCGCGCAGCCGGGCCGCCAACTCTTCGGGCGCAAACGGTTTGACCAAAAAATCGTCAGCGCCGCTGTCCAGGCCCTGTATGCGGTCTGCCAGCAGGTCGCGTGCGGTCAACACCACGGCTGATGTGGTGAGCCCCTGTGCCCGCAGGCTTTTGAGCCAATCGACCCCGGAGCCATCGGGCAGGTTCCAGTCGATCAACCAAGCGTCGTAAGGTTCTCGGACCAGACCTCGGGCCTGTTCCACCCGGATGCACCAATCGACCAAATGCCCCTCGCTGCGCAGGTAGTCGCGCAGGGCTTCGCCCAGGATGGCATCGTCTTCAAGCAGCAACAAACGCATGGTGGGTATTAGAACCGGATTTTGCGGCCTGTCACCATGGCGCGCACCAAGCGCACCCGCTCCAGGCGACCCATCACGACGGCGGCCAGCGCGTGTGCGCCTGCCATCAGCATCAGACCATTGGCCAGCCATTCGTGGGTGTCTTGCAACCACTCTTCGCCCCAGAACCGGTCGGTGGTTTGCAGCCAGCCCGAAAGACCGAGGGCCAAGACCAAGCCCATCAAACCGAACATCATCAAGGCGCCCAGTGGGTTGTGCCCGTCATGGTGGGGTGTCTCGCCTCTGAGCAATGCGCCCAGGTGCAGGCGCAGCCGCGTGGGGGTGGGGAAAAAATCACTGAACCGGGCATGCCGGGTTCCCACAAAGCCCCATACCAGCCGCAGGCCGACCAAGGCGCTGGCGGTGTACCCCGCGATCTCATGGGCCCATTCACCGTCTTCCAGCACCCAAAGGTTGAGCACCACGCAGGTGACCAGACTCCAGTGAAAAAGCCGAACAAAGGGGTCCCAAACAGGGGTGCCTTGGTGTGGGGTGGTGGGCATGCGGGGTGTTCCGGCGGTTATTTGGTTTCGAGCACGGCGGCGGTGGCGGGGTCAAAGTAGATCTCTACTTTTTTGCCCGCCTTGTCGAAGCCGTAAATCTCGTAACACTGGCCCTTGCTGACCTTGAAGGTTTTGATCTGGTAGCCCTGGTTTTCGAGCTTGGCTTTGAAATCGCCTTCTTTCATCCATTTGTCTTGGGGGACGTTGCAGCTGGGGCCAGCCATGGCGGCAGAGGTGCCCAGAGCGAACAAAAGAGCGGCAGCGGTTTGGAATTTCATGGTGTCAAAAACAAAGTTGTGGGTGGGTTTGTGGATCCACAGACGCATTGCAACAGCCTCGAATTAACACCGCCTGAAGGCAGGTCCCATAAAGCGTTAAAATCTGTAACGCTCCGGGGTGTGGTGGCCTGAACTGGCCGCTGCTGAGATGGTGATACCGAACCCGCGAACTTGACTCGGATCATGCCGACGTAAGGAGAGCCGTCTGACCAAAACCCTGGGTGGGGTTTGGGCCTGGCCTTTCGGAGCACGTGTGTTGGTAACGCGCCCCCAGAAAGCAGGTGTATATGTCAGACGCTCAAGCGCACCCCGCGCGCGCCTCCGCCGAGGCCCTGGTGCCCGATTTGCTGGCCTTTATGGCGCAAACCCATCCCCCCGCAGAAACTTTTGAAACGCTGGCTTTGCGCTTGTTCGCCCACCAGTACCGGTACAACCTACCGTTCCAGCGCTACGCCCAGACCATGGGCCGCACACCCCGCACCGTCAAACGCTGGGAGGACATCCCCGCGGTGCCCATCAACGCGTTCAAAGACCTGACTTTGAGCTGCGAACCCCCAGAGGCGTGTGAGCGCACCTTCATGACCAGTGGCACCACCCGGGCCGAGGTCCGGGGGCGCCACCACCACCCGCATTTGCAGGTGTACGACACCTCCATGGTGTTCAACTTTGGCCGGCGGTTCATGCGAGGCCAAGACCGCCTGCCCATGGGGGTGTTGTTCCCCACCGAGGCCATGATGCCCCACTCGTCATTGGCGCATTACCTGGCCTTGGCCCTGACACACTTTGGCGAGCCCGGCAGCGCTTACCTGTTGGATGAGGGTGGCCTGCTCTTGGACCGTTTGTGCGCCATGTTGGAGCAGGCACAAAACCAGGGCCAACCGGTGGCCTTGCTGGGCGCCAGTTACAGCCTGGTGCACGCCATGGACGCCCTGCACGAGCGGGGCCTGCGGTTCCAACTGCCGGCGGGCAGCCGCGTGCTGGACACGGGTGGTTTCAAAGGCCAATCGCGTGAAATGGCCGCCGCCGATTTTTACGCCTTGCTCAGCGATACCCTGGGGGTGCCGGCGGGCGATTGCATCAACATGTACGGCATGACCGAGTTGAGCACCCAGTTTTACGACAAGGGCAACGCTGTTTTACCGGCGGTCAAATCGGGTCCTCATTGGATACGCACATTGGTGGTGGACCCGGTCACTGGCGTGGCGGTGCCCGAGGGACAGACTGGCGTGCTGGTGCATTGCGACCTGGGGAATTTCAACGCCGTGACCACCATCCTGACCGAGGACGTGGGCGTGGCCACGGGCGACGGGTTTTTGTTGTTTGGCCGTGCGCAGGGTGCCGAGGCCAAGGGCTGCTCCATGGCCGTTGACGCGTTTTTGCAGGCGGCCCGGTCGTGAGCGCGCTCACGTTGACGGCCGGTTACCAGCCGGGTGGTGCGCCCGCCGGTACGGTGTGGCACCAGGTGGTGTTTGAGGCCCATGGTCAACAGGTGGTTGTGAACACCCCCGAATGGACACCCGAGGCGCTGGCGCAGGTGGCCCAGCAGGTGCGGCGCGACGCCCAGGACGCCCTGGCCGGCATGCCCGTGGCCGAGGTGGTGGCGGCTGTGGGCCGGGCGGTGGCCCGTTGGCTGGACCCCAACGACCCCACGCGCCAGTTGGCCGACCGCGTGTTGCCGGTGATCACCGGCTTCGACCCTGAGATGGTGCGCTTGGGTTTGAACGCCTATTTCAAAAGCTTCCGGCAGCCCCAGCTGTGGCGGTTTTTGTCCGAAGACCTGGGCGACCCTGGTTTGTTGGACGGTTTCAGGCCCCGGCCCAAAGGGGGGTGGTCGCGTGTGTATGGGCCTGGGTTGTTGGCCCACGTGTGGGCGGGCAACGTGCCCGCGCTGCCGTTGTGGAGCCTGGTGTGCGGCTTGTTGGTCAAGGCGGGCAGCGTGGGCAAGGTGGCCAGCGCCGAGCCTTGGTTTGCCGGTGCGTTTGCCCAGACCTTGGCCGAGGTGGAGCCCCGCTTGGCAGGTGCCATGGCCGTGGTGCATTGGCCCAGGGGCTGCACCGCGCTGGAAACCACCTTGTGCCGCGAGGCCGATGTGGTCATGGCCTATGGCAGCGACGAGGCCTTGTTGGCCTGGCAACAACACATCCCCGCCGGGACGCGGTTTTTACCCCATGGGCACAAACTGAGCCTGGGCCTGGTGAGCGCGTCGGCCTTGGACACCCGGGTGGCCGACGGGGTGGTGCGGCAGGCGGCGCTGGACGTGGCCCGCTGGGACCAGCAAGGGTGTTACGCGCCACAGGTGTTGTACGTGGCCCGGGGCGGGGCGGTGAGCCCCCACGAGTTTGCGCAGCGTTTGGCCGCCCAATTGCAAGCCTTGGCCCACAAATGGCCCCGGCGGGTGTTGTCCGTGCACGAGGCCGCTGCGGTGGCGGCCTGGCGGCACACCCACGCCCTGGCTGCACTGGCCAACGCCGGTAACCCGGACCTGGGGCCGCAGGTCTTGGGCGACGCCACCGAGCCCTGGTCGGTGGTGTACACCGATGCGGACGCAGCCTCTGGGCCAGGACCGCTCAACCGCTCTGTGGTGGTGGTCGGGGTGGATACCTTGGTGGACGCCGTGCCCCAACTGGGCGTGTGGGGGCGGTACCTGCAGACCGTGGGCGTGGCAGCCAGCCCAGAGGAACTGGTCGCCTTGGCGCCGCGCTTGGGGGCGATCGGTGTGACGCGCATTTGCGCCCTGGGCGCGATGACCGCGCCAGCGCCCGGGTGGCACCACGATGGCCGTTACAGCCTGTTGGACCTGGTGCGTGTGGTCGACGTGGAAGCCTCTGCCGAAACCGCTGCCGAGGCCTTTGCGGCCTACCGGGATTGACCATGGCTGCCGAGATGTTGCGGTTTGAAGGGGTGGGGTACGCCTACGCTGGCCAGCCGGTGGTGCAGGGCGTGGACTGGGCACTGGCACCCGGCACAACCCACTGCCTGGTGGGCCGCAGTGGTTGTGGCAAAACCACCTTGTTGCAAATGGCGGCGGGTTTGTTGACCCCTACCGAAGGGGTGGTGCACCGGGGCGGCCAGCCGCTGACCACCCCCCGCCGCGACACGGGTTTGGTGTTCCAGTCACCCACCCTGATGGATTGGTTGACCGTGTTGGATAACGTGTTGTTGCCGGTGGCTTTGCAGCGACGTCCCGGTGCCCGGGATGTCCAACGGGCGCACGACCTGCTGGAACAATTGGGGTTGGACGG
Organism: Pseudomonadota bacterium; assembly: GCA_041158605.1. Lineage (GTDB taxonomy): Bacteria > Pseudomonadota > Gammaproteobacteria > Burkholderiales > Burkholderiaceae_C > JBEBBB01. The sequence continues at coordinate 1,192 of JBEBBB010000232.1, read as the reverse complement.
TTTGCACCAACGCCACCCCACACAGTTGTCGGGTGGACAACAAAGCCGTGTCGCCTTGGCCCGTGCGCTGTTGCTGGAACCCCCACTTTTGCTGTTGGACGAGCCTTTTGCCGCGCTGGACGCCCTGACGCGCGAGGCCCTGCAAGACGCCCTGATCGCTTTGTGCGTGGCCCGGCCGACCACCGTGTTGTTTGTCACACACGACATCGCCGAAGCGGTCTACCTGGCCGACCGGGTGGTGGTGATGGGGCAGGGGTGTTGCGTGGCCGATGTGGCCGTGAACTTGCCGCGCCCACGGCCTGCTGGCACACGTTACAGCCCCGCTTTTAACCAACTGTGTGCCGAGGTTCGGGCGCACCTGGATGGGGGTGGGTTGTGAAACGGTGGACGGGTTTGTGGTCGGTGTTGTTGGGTGTGGCCTTGCTGCTGGTGTGGGAGTGGGCGACGCACCATGGCGGGTGGTCCCGCTTGGTGCTGCCGGCGCCGTCGGCCGTGGCCCAGTCCCTGTGGGGCGGGTGGGTGTCGGGCTACTTTGCTCCCCACGCTTGGCAAACGCTGGTCGAGGTGTTGGCCGGCCTGGCCCTGGGGGGTGCCTGTGGTTTTGTGGGGGGGCTTTGCCTGGGCGAATCGGTGTTTTGGCGCCAGGTGCTCATGCCCTATGTGGTCACCACCCAGGTGCTGCCCAAGCTGGCCTTGGCCCCCTTGTTGATGATGTGGTTGGGTTTTGGCACCTGGCCCATGGTGGTGATCACCGCCTTGGTGTGCTTTTTCCCCTTGTTGGAAAACACCTTGACCGGTTTGCAACAGGCCGATCCCCAGCGCTTGGCGCTGTTCCGTTTGTTGGGGGCCAGCCGCTGGCAAACGCTGTGGCGCTTGAAAGTGCCCTTGGCTTTGCCCGCGATCCTGGCGGGGTGGCGGGTGGCGGTGGTGTTGTCTTTGGTGGGGGCGGTGGTGGGCGAGTTCATAGGCGCCAACCGTGGTTTGGGGGCTTTGATCATCGCCGCCCAAGGTTCCATGGACACCCCCTTGATGTTTGCGGTGTTGGCCCAGATCACGGCGATGGGTTGGGTTTTGTACCGGCTCACCCTGGCGCTGGAGCGGCGCCTGTTGTTGGCTTTTTTTCCTTTCAAATCCGGAGATTGACATGAACAAACGAGTGTTGTTGCAAGGCCTGCTGGGTGTGGGTGGCGTG
>JBEBBB010000231.1:0-5289 GCA_041158605.1 Pseudomonadota bacterium | reverse complement strand
GCCCTCACGGCCACCGCCGACGCCCTGACCCGCGACGACATCGTCCACCACCTGCAGCTCGAGCAGGCCAGCCACTTTGTCAGCAGCTTTGACCGGCCCAACATCCGCTACCACATCGTCGAGAAAAAAGACAGCATGCAGCAGCTGTTGCGCTTCATCGAACGCGAGCACAGTGGCCCCGACGGCCACGACGCGGGTGTGGTGTATTGCCAGTCGCGGCGCAAGGTGGAGGAGGTGGCCGCAGAACTGGCCGCCGCGGGTTTGAACGCTTTGCCCTACCACGCGGGCCTGGAGGCCAAGTTGCGCCAGCGCCACCAAGACCGCTTTTTGCGCGAGGACGGGCTGATCATGGTGGCCACCATCGCGTTTGGCATGGGCATAGACAAACCCGATGTGCGGTTTGTGGCCCACCTGGACATGCCCAAAAACATCGAGGGCTACTACCAAGAGACGGGCCGTGCCGGCCGCGATGGTGAGCCGGCCAACGCCTGGATGGCTTATGGCCTGCAAGACGTGGTGAACCAGCGCCGCATGATCGACGAAAGCCCTGCCGCTGACGCGTTCAAACAGGTGTTGGTGGGCAAACTCGACGCCTTGCTGGCGCTGGCCGAGGCCACCGATTGCCGCCGCGTGCGCCTGTTGGCCTATTTTGGGGAACGGTATGGCCCAGAGCCGCCGGGTGTGGAAGCGCGTTGCGGCAACTGCGACAACTGCCTGAACCCACCCCAAACCTGGAACGCCACGGAAGCGGCCCGCAAGGTGCTCTCGTGCATATACCGGGTGCAGCAGGCCAGTGGAACGGCGTTTGGTGCCGGGCACCTGATCGACATTTTGCGGGGCAAACGCACCGAGAAGGTGGAACAGCACGGCCACACCACGCTCAGCACCTTTGGTATTGGTGCCGACTTGGGGGAAACCGAGTGGCGCAGCCTGTTGCGTCAGCTCATCGCCCGTGGGGCGGTGTGGGTGGATGCCCAGCACTACAACACCTTGCGTTTGGGCGACCCCGCCAAGGCCTTGCTGAAAGGCGAGGGTGAGGTCTACCTCAAGGTGCAAGCGCCCAGCTCCAAAGCCACCCGCAACCGCCAAGACCGCCAACGGGTGGTGGCCAGCGAGGCTTTGCTCACCTTGGCGGCCCGCGAGACCCTGGCCCACTTGAAAGCGTGGCGGGCCGAGGTGGCCAAAGAGCACAACCTGCCTGCCTACGTCATCTTCCATGACGCCACCCTGCGCGCCATCGCGGAGCGCCGACCCAGTGGCCTGCACGACCTGCAGGGCATCTCAGGCTTGGGCCAGAAAAAGCTCGAGGCCTATGGCTTGGAGGTGTTGCGGGTGGTGGCTACCGCAACGGAGCTCAGTTCAGAAACCCCATTTGCCGCTGGTCCCTGACCTCGGGTTTGAGGCGGTGTTCGGCTTCCAGTTGTTCCAAGAAAGCCAGCGGGTCCAGGGGTTCTTGCAGGATCTCGAACTGGCGTTTGACGGCGGCAAAATCGCCCAAGCACAGCTGGTCGAGTTTGCCCAGCCGGGGCTCTAGGTCTGTTGGTGGGGGCGCACCTGGGGGCATGGCTTCTGCCGCGAACAGGGCCATCCGTTGGTCCGGGCGCAGAGGTAAAAACCGGATTTTGAAGGTGAAGCGCCGCAACGCGGCTGCATCGATGCGGTCGAGCAGGTTGGTGGTGCACACAAACACACCCGGAAAACGCTCCATGCCCTGGAGCATTTCATTGACCTCGCTGACCTCGTGATGGCGGTGGGCGCCCTGCCGGTCGAGCAAAAAGCTGTCGGCCTCGTCCAGCAGCAACACCGCTTGCTCGGCAGCGGCTTCGGCAAACATGGCGGCCATTTGTTGTTCGGTTTCGCCCACAAATTTGCCCAGCAGGTCGCTGGCCTGGCGCACCATCAAGGGCCGCTCCAGTTCGCGGGCCAGGTGCTCGGCCAGGGCGGTTTTGCCGGTGCCCGGCAGACCGTGCAGGCACAGGGTGCCATGCCCACGCGCCCGCAGGGCTTGCAGCAGCCGGGGGATCTCGTGGCGGGTTTCCAGGTGCAGCCATTCCAGGCCGTAACGCAAGGGTTGGGGCCGGCTGGCGGCGCCGCTGCGCCGGCCCAAGGCCTGGTCGGCGTGGCCCAGTTGGCGCTCGATCAGCTGGTCCATGGTGGGGGGCGGAACGCCTGCCGTGGCGGGCGGCTCCACCAGCCGGGCGAAGCGCACGGCCGTGCGGATCTGGGCCGGCGTCAGGCCAGGCCGCTCGGCCAGCCTCGCCACGAGGGCCTCTGACACCGGTTGGTCCGCCAAGGTGTGGCGCAGCAGCTGTTCACGCGCGCCCGGCGGCGGAGACTTCAGCTCCAAGTGAAAAGCGAAACGGCGCCGAAAAGCCGGGTCGATTTGTTCGATGCGGTTGGTGATCCAGACCGTGGGTACCGGGTTGGTTTCCAGCATCTGGTTGACCCAGGCTTTGCCACCCACACCCGCGCCACCCAGCCCAGGCAGCTGCTCGGCCCGTGACAAGCGCTGGGCCATCTCGCTGGACACGGTGGGGAACACGTCCTCGACCTCGTCGAAGAGCAGCGCAGACCGGGCGGTGCTTTTCAGGAACACCTGGGCGATTTGCAAAGAGCGGTAGCGGTCGCGGCCGCTCAGGCTGTGGCCTTCGCGGTCGGCGTACTCCACCTCGAACAACTCCAGGCCGGCGGCCTGGGCGGCCACCCGGGTCAGCTCGGTTTTGCCGGTGCCGGGTGGGCCGTACACCAGGATGTTGATACCGCTTTCCTGGCGGGCCACCGCGCCCTTGAGCAGGGCGCACAACAGGTCGGCGTCTTCGCGGACAAAATCAAAATGCGCCAGGGTGAGCGCCGAGCGGGCGGCTGGGCGGGTGAACACCGCCATCAGCTCGTTGCGGTCGCGGTAGGGTCGCATCAGCACGGGGGGCAGTCGCTCGCTCACCTTCATCAGGTCGGCCAGGTCGGTGATGTTGTGCTCGGACATCAGGTTGTCGACCAGGCCGATGCGCTCCAACCGCGACCCCACCCGCAAGGCCTCGGCCACCTCACCCGCGTCCACACCCGCCACCTCGGCCAACATGGCGTAGGCCTCGGGGGCGTTGTTGACCTTGAACTCCACCAGCATGGAGCGCAGGTCCCGCTGGTAACGGGCCAGGGTGCCATAGAGCAGCACCGCCCGCTCCGCCCGATTCAGCAACAACAGGTCGGCCAGCTCGGCGATGTTGCGCTCCACCACCGTGTGCTGGTGGGCCAAGGCCCTGCCCAGCCAGTGCACCGTGGCGGCCAGTAGGGCCAGCATGTCTTTGGGGGCTTCTTTGGCGTACTCGTCGAGGTGGAAGTACAGCGTGCCCTCTTCGTAGGGCCCATGCCACGCCCCAAACCGCTCCATGAAAGCGGCGTTGCCCAAAGAGGTCTGGCCTTGCCAGAGGTCATCGTCGCGGCAGCGCCGCTCCAGGAAGCCGCGCAGGCGTTTGAGCACGGTCAGGGGCCAGACCAGGTGACGGCCCGTCAGGGCCAGCAGGGTGTTGAGGTCGCGGCGCAGGTTGAAGCGCGGGCCCAGCCGGCTGGCCAGGGTCAGCACCAATTGCGCGCACATCAGGTCGAGGGGGGGAGCGTCTTGCAGGCCCGGTGGCACCCAGACCTGGGTGGGGCCCCAGGCGCGGCCCCGCAGGTTGGCGCCAGCGGGCGCACTGCGCACCAGGGCCGGTTTGAGCAGCTTTTCGGGCAGGGCGCTGCCCAACCTGTCTCGGGTCACGGGTTTGGGTGTTTTGGTGGCTGTGCTGCGTCTGACCATGCGGTGCAACCTCCGTTCCCCCGCCCCAGATGCCCGGGGTGGTGCTTGGGGCACACCATAACCCAGCTTGGCCCATCCGGGAAGGGGCGGGTGTGAAGAACCCACAAACCCGGTCAGAATCCCCTCATGGTTACCTACACCGACATCCAAAACGCCGCCGCCCTCCTGGAAGGCCAGGTGCTGGACACCCCTTGTGTCGAATCCCGCACCCTGTCACAACTCACTGGCGCGCAGGTGTTCCTCAAATTCGAAAACCTGCAGTACACCGCGTCGTTCAAAGAGCGCGGGGCGCTCAACAAGCTGCTCAGCCTGTCGCCCGAGGAGCGCGCCCGGGGGGTGGTGGCCATGTCCGCGGGCAACCACGCCCAGGGGGTGGCCTACCACGCCCAGCGTCTGGGGCTCAAGGCGGTGATCGTCATGCCCCGGTTCACGCCCGGCGTGAAGGTGGAGCGCACCCAGGGTTTTGGCGCCGAGGTGGTGTTGCACGGTGACACGCTGGACGAGGCCCGTGCCCACGCCCGGGCTCTGGCGCAATCGGCGGGTTACACCTTTGTCCACCCCTACGACGACCCGGCCATCGTGGCCGGCCAGGGCACGGTGGGGCTGGAGATGCTGCGCGCCTGCCCCGACCTGGACACCCTGGTGGTGGCGGTGGGTGGCGGCGGTTTGATCGCCGGGGTGACCCTGGCCGCCAAGGCGCTGAAACCGGGCATTGAGGTGGTGGGGGTGCAAACCCTGCGTTTCCCGGCCATGGTGAACGCCGTGACCGGCAGCACCCACCCCCAGGCCCTGACCACCATCGCCGAGGGCATCGCGGTGGGCACCCCGGGCGCTGTGCCCCTGGCCGTGGTGCGCGATCAGGTGGACGGGTGGCTGCTGGTGGACGAGGCCGACATCGAGCAGGCCATCGTGATGCTGCTGGAGATTGAAAAAACCCTGGTGGAGGGTGCGGGGGCCGCCGGTCTGGCGGCTCTGCTGGTCCACCCCGAGCGCTTCCGGGGCCAACGCGTGGGGCTGATCCTGTGTGGCGGCAACATCGACCCGATGCTGTTGTCGTCCATCATCGAGCGGGGCATGGTGCGGGCGGGCCGTTTGGTGCGCATCAAGGTCAGCGCCCGCGACGTGCCCGGCAACCTGGCGCGTATCGCCACCCTCGTGGCCGAGGCGGGGGCCAACGTCAACCAGGTGCACCACCAGCGGGCGTTCACCCTGCTGGCCGCCCAAAACGTCGAGATCGAGTTGGAGTTGCAGACCCGTGGCCAGGCCCATGTGCAAGCCGTGTTGGCCCACTTGCACGGGGCGGGTTTTGAGGCGGTGGTGGCCTGATTTGGCACCAGGTCCCGCCATTGATTAAAATCAAGGGATACCAATCGGAGTTTTTGCACCATGTCCCACCAACCCGCCCACCAAGACCACGCCGAGCAAGATGTTGTGGAGTCCATCACCCCCGTGATTCCCTGGCTGTTGCCCCTGGCCGGCGCCGTGTTGATTTTCCT
>JBEBBB010000230.1:0-3316 GCA_041158605.1 Pseudomonadota bacterium | reverse complement strand
TTGAGCCGCACATCCAGTGGGGCGGGCTGGTTCAGGGCGGCCGCCAAGGCGTCAAACCCCTCCCCGCATTCGGTGCGCAAAGCGTCGGCCAACCACAGGGGCAAGGTGTGCCGCACCTCGGCGGGTGCCGCGGCCAAAGAGCGGGTGGCACAAGCGGCCAGCCAGGCCTGTTCGCCGGCGGTGGTGGCCAGCGCCAGCTGGGCCGCATCCCCACGGAAAGCCAACAAAGCCAAACGCCGGTGCAAACCATCTTTGGGCAACTTGTCACCCGAGGCGCCCTGCCCCGCCAACCACACCAGCCGGGGTTTGTCTCGCAGCACCGCGTAAACCATGTCAGAGAGTTGCTGACGCTCGCGCGGGCCACATTGGCGGTGCTCGCGGAAAAAGGCGGCCACCGCTTGGTCGGCGGCTTGTTGAAAGGTCAGGACCTGGGCCAACAAGCGGGCACAGGTGTCGATCAGGGCGTTCGGGTGCATGGGGTGGATTGTCGGTGATCACCGGCTTGGTGCACACAGCGCGGCCCCCCGGTGTGGCCATGCGGGATAATCCGGCCCCATGTCTGACATCGTTTCCGAGGTGCGCCGCCGCCGCACCTTCGCCATCATCTCCCACCCCGACGCCGGCAAAACCACCCTCACTGAAAAGCTATTGCTGTTCTCGGGCGCGATCAACATCGCCGGCTCGGTGAAGGCGCGCAAAGCCGCCCGCCACGCCACCAGCGACTGGATGGAGATCGAAAAACAACGGGGTATTTCGGTGGCCAGCTCGGTGATGCAGATGGAGTACCGCGACTGCGTGATCAACTTGCTGGACACCCCAGGCCACCAAGACTTCAGCGAAGACACCTACCGCGTGTTGACCGCCGTCGACGCGGCCCTGATGGTGATCGATGCCGCCAACGGTGTGGAGCCACAAACCCGGCGCCTGTTGCAGGTCTGCCGCTCGCGCAACACCCCCATCCTCACCTTCGTCAACAAAATGGACCGCGAGGTGCAAGCCCCGCTGGACGTGATGGACGAGATCGAGCGGGAGCTGGGCATGACCGTGGTGCCCTTCACGTGGCCTGTGGGCATGGGCAAGTTGTTCCACGGTGTGTACGACCGCCGGTCCGACCAAATGCGGGTGTTTGCCGCAGGTGAAGACCGGGCCGGTGGCGACGAAGAGGTGCTGGCCGGCCAAGGCAACGTCGAAACCGCCCAGCGGTTTGGTTTGGAATGGCAACAGGCCAAAGACGAGCTGGAGCTGGTGGAAGGTGCCTCGCCGGCGTTTGACGAAGCCGAGTTTTTGGCAGGCCGGCAAACACCGATGTTGTTTGGCTCGGCCATCAACAATTTTGGGGTGCGCGAGGTCTTGGACGCCCTGGTGGACCTGGCCCCGCCTCCTGGTGCCAAACCCGCCATCCAGCGCGTGGTGGAGCCCGTCGAGCCCAAATTCAGCGGGGTGGTGTTCAAGATCCAGGCCAACATGGACCCGGCACACCGCGACCGCATCGCTTTTGTCCGGGTGGCCAGCGGGCACTTCGAGCGGGGCATGCGGCTCAAGGTGGTGCGCAGCGGCAAGGAGCTGCGGCCCAACACGGTGGTGTCTTTTCTGTCACAGCGGCGCGAGTTGCTGGACGAGGCGTTTGCCGGCGACATCATTGGTATCCCCAACCACGGTGTGTTGCAACTGGGTGACACCCTGACCGAGGGCGAGGCCCTGCAGTTCACCGGCCTGCCTTTCTTCGCGCCGGAAATGATCCGCAGCGTGGAGGTGGCCGACCCCCTGCGCACTAAACAGCTCAAAGCCGGCCTGACACAGCTGGGCGAAGAAGGCGCCATCCAGGTGTTCCGCCCCATGGCGGGCAGCGTGTTGATGCTGGGCGCGGTGGGCCAACTGCAGTTTGAGGTGGTGCAACACCGCCTGGAAACCGAATACGGGGTGAAAGCCCGCATCACCGGCAGCAGCTACCAAGTGGCCCGCTGGGTAACCTGCCCCCCTGAGAACGGTGGCGAGGTGGAACTGAAACGCTTCATCGACGCCAACATCCACCGCATGGCCTGGGACGCGGTGGACGCACCCACCATTCTGGTGGACCACAACGCCACCCTGCGCGCCGTGGAGGCCAACTGGCCCAAAATCCAGTTCCACACCATGCGCGAACACGCTGGCCTCGTGTTCCACCGGGCCGGTTGAAGCGGAGCGGGCCTCAGGTCTCGGCGGTCGAACCGGCCGTCTGGGCCAGCAGCCGCTCCACTGCCAAGGGGTAAATGCGGTGTTCCTGGGTGAGCACGCGCGCGGCCAGGGTGGCAGCCGTGTCGACCGGCAAAACCGGCACCACGGCCTGCTCCAAAAACGCGCCGTGGTCCAGCTCGGCGGTCACCCGGTGCACCGTGGCCCCGGCAAACCGGCACCCGGTGACAATGGCCCGCTCGTGGGTTTTGAGCCCCGGAAACGCAGGCAAAAGCGAGGGGTGGATGTTGACCAAGCGCCCTTCGTAATGGGCCACAAACCCGGGCGTGAGGATGCGCATGAACCCGGCCAGCAGCACCCAGGCCGGACCACCCGGATACAAACCATCCAGCAATTCGATCAGGGCTTGGTCGTAGGCCTCGCGGCTGGGGTAGGTTTTGTGGTCCAACACGGCGGTGTGCAAACCCCGGTCCTGGGCGTGGGCCAGGCCAGCCGCATCGGGGCGGTTGCTGACCACACCCACAACCTCCGCACCGTACCGCCGGGCCCAATCTCGCTGCGCAGCGGCATCTGCCAAAGCCACCATGTTGGAGCCTGCGCCTGAAATGAGGATGGCGATGGGTTGGGCAGAACGGGAAAAGCGGGACATGGCAAACACAACAGGCTGACTAAGGGCTGGGGCCTGAAGTGTAAACAGGGATTTGTCGCGCCCCGGACAGCACAAATCGAACGATCGTGCTAAAACACGGCTGTTAACGAGGAGACACGCATGGATTTGGCATTCACGCCCGAAGAAGAGGCATTCCGCCTTGAGATACGCGAGTGGGTCAAGGCCCACCTGCCCACCCACATCGCCGACAAGGTGCACAAGGCCCAGCGCTTGACCCGGGACGATATGCAGACCTGGGCCAAAATCCTGGGCCGCAAAGGCTGGTTGGGTTATGGCTGGCCCCAACAGTTTGGTGGGCCTGGCTGGACCGCGGTGCAAAAACACCTGTTCGAAGAGGAATGCGCCTTGGCCGGTGCCCCCCGCGTGGTGCCGTTTGGGCCGGTGATGGTGGCCCCTGTGATCATGGCCTTTGGCAACGCCGAACAACAACAACGCTTTTTGCCGGGTATCGCCAGCGGCGAAGTGTGGTGGAGC
>JBEBBB010000229.1:0-2829 GCA_041158605.1 Pseudomonadota bacterium | reverse complement strand
TGGCGTCGGCAACGGCTTCAGGGGCCAAGCCCAGCTTGTACCGTGCCTCCAACAAGGCGCCATAAGGGCGTTTGACCGCTTTTAACAACGCCAGAGCGATTTCTTCCTCGTCGTAGGCGTTGCGGCCCACCGCCCCGCTGGCTGCCAAATGGTCACCGGTTTCGGGGATGGTGATGCGCGGCCACAAAATGCCGGGGGTGTCGTACAGGTAGACGTCGTCGGCCAGCAGGATGCGCTGTTCGGTTTTGGTCACACCGGCCTCGTCACCGGTTTTGGTGGCTTTTTTGCCTTTTAAGGTGTTGATGAGGGTGGATTTGCCCACGTTGGGCACACCACCGATCAAAACCCGCAAGGGCTTGGCCAAGCCCCCCCGGCCCGGCGCCAGGGCCTGGCAGGCGGTGACCAGGGCCCTGGCCGGCGCGGTGTGACTGGCATCCAAGGCGATGGCTTGGGTCAGGGGCTGGGCGTTGTAGTGGGCCAGCCAGGCCTCGGTTTGGAGCGGGTCGGCCAGGTCTTGTTTGTTCAGCACCTTCAAGGCCGGTTTGCCCGCCATCAACTCGGCCAACAGGGGGTTGGCACTGGAGCCGGGCAAACGGGCGTCCAGCATTTCAATGACCACATCGATCTCTTTGGACCGCTCGGCCATGGCCTTGCGGGTGGCATGCATGTGCCCGGGAAACCATTGAACCGCCATGGCGCGCCTCAGGCGTGGTCCAGCAGCCAGCGCTGCAGGTCGGCCACCGAATGGGCCACGTGCAAGGGGCCCAGGGCTTGGAAACCCACAGGGTCGTGCGCACCGTAGCTCACGCCCACGCGGGCGCAACCGGCATTGACCGCCATTTGGAGGTCGTGGGTGGTGTCACCGATCATCAGAGTGCGTTCGGGCTCGGCACCAAACTCTCGCATCAGCTCCTGCAACATCAAGGGGTGGGGTTTGCCTGCGGTTTCGTCGGCGGTGCGGGAACCGTCAAACAGGCCTTGTAACTCGACGTGTTGCAAGGCCTCGTTGAGCCCTCGGCGGCTTTTGCCTGTGGCCACCACCAACCAATGGTGGCGCTCACGCAGCGCGTGCAACATGGACACCACCCCCTCAAAAAGGGTGATGTCGTTTTGGTGGCGTTGGTAGTGGTGCCGGTAACGGGCCCCCAACTGGGGGTAACGCTCGGGGGGCACATCCGGTGCCGCGTGGGCCAGCGCCTCCATCAACCCCATCCCTATCACGTAGGAAGCGGCCTCAGGGGTGGGCTCCTGCCCGCCCACATCACGAACCGCCGCTTGTATGCAGCGGGTGATGATCCCGGTGGAATCGAACAAGGTGCCGTCCCAATCAAAAGCAATGAGGTCGAATTGGCGAGGGCGCATGGGTAGGGTGGTTTGAAACAACAAAGGGCGCATTGTGCGCCCTTTTGGAATGGTCTTGGGACGTGTGCCCAATCAGATGGCGTAATCCTCGATGTTTTGACCAGCGGCCAACACATTGCGCACCCAGTCGGGTTTGCGGCCGGGACCACCCGACCAGGTTTCGCCATTGGGACCGCGGTATTTCGGGGCACCTTTGGTTTTGGCGGCACCGGCTTTGCGAGGCGCTGCAGACGCGGTGCCCAAATCGGCCACGGTGATGCCGTATTCTTTCATTTTGGCCTTGATGTCGGCAACAACAGCGGCCAATTCTTGTTTGCGGACCTGCTCGGCTTGCGCCATCAGGGCTTGGGCTTGGTTCACCAATTCGGAATAAGTTGCCATATCGGTCTTTCGGTTTTATGGGCTATCAACCCGGATACACCGGGCTGCCAATCAATTGACCACTTGATTCTAATTCAATTCCACTGGCACCGCATCCTGCACCCATGGTTTTAATTCCATTGGCAAGGGTGATTTCAATTCCAGCATATCGCCATTGGCAGGATGCGTGACAGACAAACGCCAGGCGTGCAAAAACATCCGTTTAAAACCCACCCGCAGCAACTGGCGGTTCAATTCAAAATCACCGTATTTGTCGTCGCCCGCAATCGGGTGCCCTGCGCTGGCCAAATGCACCCGGATTTGGTGGGTGCGACCGGTTTTGATGGTCACGGCCAACAAACTGAACGGCTGGGGCGCCGAGCCCGCGGGCCAACCGGGCAACACATCCAAGCGGGCAAGCACCTTCACCAAGGTGATGGAGCGCAAACCATTGGGGTCGTCGGCTTGGGCCACCCGCACCCGCCGTTCACCGTCGGGGAGCAGGTATTTGAGCAAGGGCTGGTCTATCACCTTTTTGTTGCCAGGCCACACCCCTTTGACCAGGGCCAAATAGGTTTTGCCCGTCGCCCGTTCGCGGAATTGGTCTTGCAAGGCGTTGAGGGCCGATTTTTTTTTCGCCACCAACAAAATGCCACTGGTCTCCCGGTCGAGGCGGTGCACCAATTCCAAAAAAGGCTGCCCCGGCATGGCCTGCCGCAACTGCTCGATCACACCAAAAGCCACACCACTGCCGCCGTGCACCGCCACACCGGCGGGTTTGTTGATGGCCAACAGGTGGTTGTCTTCAAACAGCAGCGGGAAAGCCCGGGCGGGCGCGGGCCGCGCCGCCTTGGCCTCGGCCTGGGCCGACACGCGGATGGGGGGCACGCGCAACACATCACCGGCTTGCACCCGGTCATCGGCGCTGGCCCGACCCTTGTTCACCCGCACCTCCCCCGATCGGATGATGCGGTAAATGTGGGTTTTGGGCACGCCTTTCAGCGTGCGCAGCAGGAAATTGTCCAGGCGCTGGCCGGCCGATTCGGCATCGACAGTCAGGTGCCGAACTTCGGGTGGGGAAGACATGGTGTGGTGGTGCACAACGGG
>JBEBBB010000228.1:0-5138 GCA_041158605.1 Pseudomonadota bacterium | reverse complement strand
TTTTTGTGACCACCGCCGACCGCAGTTTGTCCGCTTACGACGCGCAGTCCGGTGCCCGTTTGTGGAACGTGCCGGCTCGCCAAGCCGAACCGTTGGTGCTGGAGGCGCCGGGTGTCTTGATCGCGGTCAATGACACGCTGGTGGCTGGTTTGTCCGGTCGCTTGACGGGTTACAACCCCCTCAATGGCGCGGTGCGCTGGGAGGTTCCGCTGGCCACCGCCAGGGGCGTGAACGATATTGAGCGGTTGGTCGATCTGGTGGCCAAAGTGGGCCGCTTGGGGGATACCGTGTGCGCGCGGGCCTTCCAGTCCGCCGTCGGGTGTATCGATGCCAACCGCGGCACCCCGCGTTGGAGCCGTTCTGCGTCTGGAACCGTTGGCGTGGACGCCGACCCAGACCGTGTGTATGGCGCCGAAGGCAATGGGGTGGTCCGGGCTTGGCGCACCGACAATGGCGACCCCTTGTGGTCTACCGAGCGTTTGCTGAACCGGGGGCTGACGGCCCCCCTGGCGGCGGGGCGGTCCATCGTGTTGGGTGATGCGATGGGGTATCTGCACCTGTTGGCCCGAGAAGATGGCAGCGTCTTGAACCGCTTGTCCACGGACGGTTCGGCCATCGTCACCGCGCCGGCTTTGTCAGGGTCCACCCTGTTGGCCTTGACCCGCAATGGTGGCGTTTACGCCTGGCGCCCCGAATGAAACCTGTGATCGCTCTTGTCGGGCGGCCCAACGTGGGCAAATCCACGTTGTTCAACCGCCTGACCCACACCCGCGATGCCATCGTGGCCGATTTTCCGGGCCTGACCCGCGACCGCCACTACGGCAACGCCCGCCTGGGGAACCGATCGTTTATCGTCATCGACACCGGCGGTTTTGAGCCCGATGCCGGGTCGGGCATTTTCCATGAGATGGCCCGGCAGACCCAACAAGCGGTGGCCGAGTCCGATGTGGTGGTGTTTGTGCTGGACGCCCGTGCGGGCCTGAGCGCCCAAGACCACGACATCGCCAAGTACCTGCGGCGCCTGGGCAAACCTTGTCTCTTGGTCGCCAACAAGGCCGAAGGCATGAAGGCCGGCGCCCAGTTGTCTGAGTTTTACGAGCTGGGCTTGGGTGAGGTGTTGCCGGTGTCTGCGGCACACGGGCAAGGCGTGCGCTCCATGATCGAGTCCGCGCTGGAAAAACTGCCCTGGCCCGACGCCGCCCTCGATGCCACCGACGAAGCCGAAGCCCCCGGCGTGATCAAGCTGGCGGTGGCGGGGCGCCCCAACGTGGGCAAGTCCACCCTGATCAACGCTTGGTTGGGTGAAGAGCGTTTGGTGGCCTTTGACATGCCGGGTACCACCCGAGATGCCATCAGTGTGCCTTTTGAGCGCCATGGCCAGCGGTTTGAGCTGATCGACACCGCGGGTTTGCGCCGCAAAGGCAAGGTCTTTGAGGCCATCGAGAAGTTTTCGGTGGTCAAAACCCTGCAGGCCATCGAAAACGCCCACGTGGTGCTGCTGCTGCTTGATGCCACCCAGGGGGTGACCGACCAAGATGCCCACATCGCGGGTTACATTCTGGAGAGTGGGCGTGCGGTGGTGTTGGCCATCAACAAATGGGACGCCATAGACGCGTATCAGCGCGAACAGCTGCAGCGTTCCATTGAAAGCCGTTTGGCCTTTTTGAAGTTTGCAGCCCTGCACCTGATTTCGGCCAAAAAACGCCAAGGCCTGGGGCCTTTGTGGAAATCCATAGGCCAGGCCCATGCATCGGCCACCCGCAAAATGGCCACGCCTTTGTTGACACGCTTGTTGCAAGAGTCGGTGGCGGTACAGGCGCCGCAGCGCAGCGGCATGTTCCGGCCCAAGATGCGTTACGCCCACCAAGGCGGTATGAGCCCTCCCGTGATCGTGATACACGGCAATTCGCTCGAGCATGTCAACGACGCTTACAAGCGGTTCCTGGAAGGGCGCTTCCGCAAGGCGTTTGATCTGGTGGGAACACCTTTGCGCATCGAGTTCAAAACCACCCACAACCCGTACGCCGACAAGGGCGATTAAGCCCCCGCCAGCCCCCAGGTAAACCCTGTGGTATGGTTGATACCCGTTCTACTTTTTGAACACGGAGCATATCGTGAGCAACAACAAAGGCCAACTTTTGCAGGACCCCTTTCTGAACCAACTCCGGCGCGAACATGTGCCGGTGTCTATTTACCTGGTCAACGGCATCAAACTGCAGGGGCAGATCGAATCTTTTGACCAGTACGTGGTGTTGCTGCGCAACACCGTGACCCAGATGGTCTACAAACACGCCATCTCCACCATCGTTCCTGGGCGCCCGGTGCAATTCACCACCCCGACCACCGGAGACGAGGCCTGAGCCAACCATCCCGTCCTGGTGTGGTGTTGGTAGGGGTGGACCTGGGTCTGCCCCACTTTGATGCCGATCTTGAAGAGTTGGGCCAACTGGCTGAAACGGCCGGGTACCATGTGTTGGAGCGCCTCACTTGCAAACGCAAAGCCCCTGACCCTGCCTTGTTTGTGGGATCGGGCAAAGCGGATGAAATCCTGGCCTTGGCACACGCTTGTGGTGCAGCCGAGATCCTGTTTGACCAAGCCCTCAGCCCTGCGCAACAGCGCAACCTGGAGCGCCACATGGGCAAACCGGTCAACGACCGGGTTTTGTTGATCCTGGACATTTTTGCCCAGCGCGCGCGCAGCCACGAGGGCAAGTTGCAGGTGGAGTTGGCTCGCCTGCAATACCTGTCCACCCGTTTGGTTCGCCGCTGGACCCACTTGGAGCGCCAGAGCGGCGGCATTGGCATGCGCGGCGGCCCAGGCGAAACCCAGATCGAACTCGACCGCCGTATGATCGGCGACGCCATCAAACGCACCCGCGAGCGCTTGGACAAGGTCAAGCGCCAGCGCGCCACCCAGCGGCGCCGCCGCGAGCGCCACGAGGCCTACACGATTTCCTTGGTGGGGTACACCAACGCCGGCAAAACCTCGCTGTTCAACGCCTTGGTGAAAGCCCGTGCCTACGCGGCCGACCAGTTGTTCGCCACACTCGACACCACCACCCGCCAGATGTACCTGGGTGAGGTGGGGCGGTCGGTGTCTTTGTCCGACACGGTGGGGTTCATCCGGGACCTGCCACACGGCTTGGTCGAGGCGTTTTCGGCCACCTTGCAAGAGGCACGTGATGCCGATTTGCTGCTGCACGTGGTAGATGCCAGCAATCCCGACCACCCCGAGCAGGTGGCTTCGGTGCTCCAGGTTTTGCGCGACATCGGCGCCGAAGACATACCGCAGGTGCTGGTTTACAACAAACTGGATGCCATGCCCTCGGCCAACACCCCTCAATCCCGGTGGGACACCGTCGATATCGAGGGCAGGGCTTTGCCTCGGGTGTTCCTCAGCGCCCGCTCGGGTGATGGCCTGACCGAGTTACGGTCTTTTTTGGCTCAAAAACTGCAGGATCCACTCTCGGCAGCTGCCAATTGGGAACCCTCCGGTCTTGAAACGCTCTGATATGGGCACAATGTGATCTTCATGCGTTTTTCCAGAAACCATTCCATGCACCTGAACCCCCTCAGCCACGCGCGACCCCTTTGGGCCCGCCTTCAAGGCATGTTCAACCTCAACGACCCCCGCTGGGGCCGTGAGGAATCGGGCGCATCGGATGCCAACGATCCCAAGTTGCCCCCCGAACCCCCGCGTGAACAACCCCGTGAACCCCAGCAACCACCCCGCCAGCAGCGGCCGCAGGGCCCCAACCAAGGCCCCCCCGATCTGGACGAGTTGTGGCGTGACTTCAACCGCAAGTTGGGTGGCTTGTTTGGTGGCAACAACCGGGGTGGCCGAGGTGGGCAAGCCCCCCAAGGTTTTAAACCCGATCCCAAAAGCACCGGCATCGGGCTGGGCTTGGTGGTTGGGGTGGCGGCGCTCATTTGGTTGGGTACCGGCTTTTTTATCGTGCAAGAAGGCCAGCAGGCCGTGATCACCCAGTTTGGTCGGTACCACAGCACCGTAGGGGCGGGTTTCAACTGGCGTTTGCCCTACCCGGTGCAGCGGCACGAAACCGTGTTTGTGACCCAGATCCGATCTGTGGATGTGGGGCGTGATGCCATTGTGCGGGCCACAGGTCTGCGCGAATCGGCCATGTTGACCGAAGACGAGAACATTGTTGAGATCAAATTTGCGGTGCAGTACCGCCTGAGCGACGCCCGGGCTTACCTGTTTGCCAGCCGGGATCCCGATGCTGCCGTCATGAAGGCTGCCGAAACAGCCGTTCGCGAGGTGGTGGGTAAAATGAAAATGGACGCCGCACTGGCCGAAGAGCGCGACCAGATCGCACCCCGTGTGCGCACCCTGATGCAGTCCATCCTGGACCGTTACGCGGTGGGTATCGAGGTGGTGGGTATCAACTTCCAGCAGGGTGGTGTGCGCCCGCCAGAACAGGTGCAGGCTGCGTTTGACGATGTCCTCAAAGCGGGCCAAGAACGCGAGCGGGCCAAAAACGAAGCCCAGGCCTATGCCAACGATGTGGTGCCGCGCGCCCGTGGTGCCGCTTCGCGCTTGATCGAAGAAGCCGAAGGCTACAAAGCCCGTGTCGTGGCGCAAGCCCAAGGTGATGCCCAGCGTTTCCGTTTGATCCAAGGGGAATACGCCAAGGCCCCGCAGGTCACCCGGGAACGCTTGTACCTGGAGACCATGCAGACGGTTTACAGCAACGTCACCAAGGTGATGGTTGACAGCCGCCAGAACAGCAACCTGCTGTACCTGCCGCTGGACAAAATCATGCGGATGGCAGCCAGCGAGGGCGGCGTGAACGCGCCCCCTTCTGGCAGCGCCTCTGTGACCAGCCCCGTGGTACCCGCTCCCACCCTGGCCGACCCCCGCACCCGCGATGCCGCCCGGTCCCGTGACCGCGACACCCGCTGAGCCCCAAACCGGTAAACAGACATGAACAAAATCGGTTTTGTCCTTTCTTCGTTGCTCGTGCTGCTGGCCTTGGCCAGTTCCACCTTGTTTGTGGTGGACCAGCGCCAGTTTGGTGTGGTGTTTGCTTTGGGGCAAATCAAGTCGGTGATCACCGAACCTGGTTTGCATTTCAAGCTCCCGCCACCTTTCCAAAATGTGTCTTACATCGACAAGC
>JBEBBB010000227.1:0-2983 GCA_041158605.1 Pseudomonadota bacterium | reverse complement strand
CCAACCTTGCTTGCGCAACTCGCGCAGGGCACGGGCGGACTCTTCTTCGTTGGTGTAGACAAACACCGCATCGGCGTTGCTCTGCTTGGCTTTCAGCACGGCGGCTGAAAAGTCCACCTGGCCCGAATCGGTGGAGATGTCGGCCACGATTTTGGTGGCCGAGCCGTCCAGGCTCTTGGCAATGGCGTCACGGCCGCCCTTGCCAAAGTCGTTGTTCACATAGATGACGGCCAGGGTTTTGTATTTGCCGCTGATGTAGCGCGCCAGCTTGGGAAAGCTGGTGGACTGGCCAAAGCTGGTGCGAAACACATAGGGGTTGCCCTGGGCGGTGATGCTGGCGGCCTCGCCGCCGGTGAAATTGGGCACTTCGGCGCGGCGGCTTTCGGCCATGGACACCATGATGGAGCCCGAGAACACGGGGCCAAAAATGGCAAACACGTCATCGTCCACCGCCTTTTGCGTCAGGCCTTTGGCCACGCCGGGGTTGGTTTGGGTGTCGGACGTGATGGTCTGGATTTTCTGGCCCAGCACACCCCCGGCAGCGTTGATTTCTTTCACGGCCAGTTCCACGCCGTTTTTGAAGTTGGTGCCCGCGGTGGCACCGCCGCCCGACAGCTCAACGATGTTGGCGATCTTGATGGTGTTTTGGCCAAAACTGGCGCCAGCGCTGACAGCGAGAGCGGCCACAGCCATGAACTTGAGTGCGAAACGTTTTTGCATCTGGGTCTCCTGATCGATCGGGTGAGGGGTGTGGGTGCGGCACATGGAACCTGAAAAAAGGCCCGCCACTGGCAGGCCCCACGCAGGGCGGAACGGAATTTATCGGGCTGACCGGTTTGCGCGGGGTCTGGCCGCGCAAACTTGTTCATCAATCGCCCAAAAAAGATCGTTCATCGCACCAAATCGGGGTTAACCCCCGATCGCACCCTCACTTGAAGATGGGCCCATTCAGGGGGGGCAATGTGGTCAACACCTCCTGGCGACCGTTTTTCACTTCCACCAGGAAGCTTTCGCGGTCCAGGTCGCCCTTGTCGTCAAAGCGCACGTCCATGATCACGCCCGGGTACTTTTTGGCGCTGATGGTCAGGCCCTTCATGGCCTGCGCCACGGCCTTGCGGTCGAGCTTGCCCGCCTTGTCGATGGCGGCTTTCAGGGTGTAGACGCCCATGTAGCCTTTGATGCCGTTGTGGTCGGGGATGTATTTGTAGGCTTGGTAAAACTTGCCCTTGAACGCCAGCATTTCGGGAATGGGCGCGTCCACCGTCAGGCCCACATGGGCCACGGCGCCATTGGCGGCGTCACCGGCCAGCTCGATCACTTTTTGCCCGGTCAACGTGGTTTCGCCAATCACCGGCTTGTTGTAGCCCTGCTTGCGCAACTCGCGCAGCACGCGGGCCGACTCTTCTTCGGTCACGTACACAAACAGCGCGTCGGCGTTGCTTTGTTTGGCTTTCAGCACGGCGGCCGAAAAGTCCACCTGCTGCGGGTCGGTGGAGATGTCCACCAAAATCTTGGTGGCCGTGCCTTCCAAGTTTTTCACGATGGCATCGCGCCCGCCTTTGCCAAAGTCATTGTTCTGGTAGATGACGGCAATGGTTTTGTATTTCGAGGTCAGGTACTTGGCCAGCTTGGGGAACGAGAACGACTGCCCAAACGCCGTGCGGAACACATAGGGGTTCCCCTGGGCGGTCACGGCGGCGGCCTCGCCCCCGGTCCAGTTGGGCACCTCGGCGCGGCGGCTTTCGTTCATGGACACCATGATGGAGCCGGAGTACACCGGGCCAAAAATGGCAAACACGTCGTCGTCAATCGCCTTTTGGGTCATGCCCTTGGCCACGCCGGGGTTGGTTTGCGTGTCCATGTCGGTGGTCTGAAGCTTCTTGCCCATGATGCCGCCGGCGGCGTTGATCTCGGCCACGGCCAGCTTCACGCCGTCGCGGAAGTAGGTGCCGGGGCTGGCCCCACCGCCCGACAGCTCGACGATGTTGGCAATTTTGATGACATTTTGGGCAAAAGTGGCCCCAGCACTTGCCAGCATTGCGGTGGCAGCTATCACTTTAAGAACGGTGCGTTTTTTCATGGTGTCTCCTCTCGGTGGTTGAACTTGGTGGTTGAAAACAGGTGGGGCCACAGTCCCTGGCCCCAAAGGGTTTGAAAACGGGGGGCTCAGCCGGGGGTCTGCTCTTGCCCCAGCGCATGGCGGGTGGCCAGGTGGGCAAACACCAGCCCCGGCCCAATGGTGATGCCCGGTGCCGGG
The DNA here is from genome assembly GCA_041158605.1 of Pseudomonadota bacterium. Lineage (GTDB taxonomy): Bacteria > Pseudomonadota > Gammaproteobacteria > Burkholderiales > Burkholderiaceae_C > JBEBBB01. Next base: position 726 of record JBEBBB010000227.1, on the reverse strand, counting down.
TACACGCCGCCCATGATGGAGTGCATGTCGTTGCCCACCGCGTACAGGCCGTCGATGGGTTGGCCCTGGCCGTTGAGCACGCGGGCGTGGGCATCGGTGACCAAGCCGGTGGCGGCGCCAATGTCGCCGGGGTACAGCTTTACCGCGTAAAAGGGGCCGGTGGCCAGCGGGCCGATGTTGGGGTTGGGCCCCGCCCAGTTGGGGTCGCCGATGTTGCGCTGGTAGGCGGTTTCGCCCCGGTGAAAGTCGGGGTCCACCCCAGTCTCGGCGCAGGTATTGATGTGGCGCACGCTGGCGGCCAGGCCTGCCGCGTTGATGCCCAGTTTGCTGGCCAGCGCTTCCAGCGTGGGGGCTTCGGTCAGGTAGCCGTCGGCCAGGAAAGGGGCCAGCCCTTTGCCACCAGGGCGCACCATGCCCATGCCGTTTTGGCGCAGGGCGGTGGCGTCGCACACCAAATAGGCGGGCACGGCTTTTTCGGCCTGCATGGCCAGGCCAAACAGGTGGTACGAGGTGCTTTCGTTCACAAACCGCTGGCCTGCCCGGTTCACGGTGATGAAACCGGGTTTGGCCCGGTCCATCACAAAGTGCGGAAACACGGCCGTGCTGCCATCGGCCCGCTGGCGCAGCGACACGGGCGCCCAAAACGCGTGGCTCAAAGCCCCACTGCCGTATTGCGCACCTAAACGCTGGGCCAACCCGTGTGCGGTGCCGGTGTGGCCAGGGGCG
>JBEBBB010000226.1:0-3532 GCA_041158605.1 Pseudomonadota bacterium | reverse complement strand
TTTGGCCCACGGTACACAAGACGACATCGTGGTGCCTGCCCGTGCCGAAGCCAGCCGCGACGCCTTGGTGGGTTGGGGCCAGCCGGTGGATTGGCACACCTACCCCATGGGCCACAGCTTGTGCCAACCCGAGGTGGATGACTTGAACCGCTGGTTGCTGAGGGTGTTAGCGGCCTGAGTTTGCGCTGGCGCGCCAGCCGTGGGCCAATGCCCCCAAGGCGATGCCCGCCAGTGCCCACAGCAGCGACCAGTTGCCCGTGCCCAGACCAGCGATGGCCGGGCCCGGGCACACGCCACACAAACCCCAACCCACACCAAACAGGGCAGAGCCCTTCAGGGTGTCACCGTTCCACACACTGGCGTGTTTGTGAAAAACACCCCCCAGGGCGGGTTGGTCCATCAGACGGGGCGCCAGGTGGTAGGCCAGTACCGTGACGAGCACCGCACCACCCATCACCAACACCAGCCCCCAGTCTTGAAAGCGCAGGAAGGACAGCACCACCTCGGGCTTGACCATGGTCGATAGCGCCAGCCCAAAGCCAAACAGCGCACCCGACGCCAGCACCGCCAGCAGCCGCAAGGGGGACAGGGTTTGAGCGCTCATTTCAACCACCATGCGGCCAGGTTGGCGGTGGCGAAAGCGGTTGCCATGAAGGTCAAGACCGCCAACAGCGATGGCCACTGCAGAGAGCCTAGCCCGCAAATGCCGTGGCCCGATGTGCAACCGTTGCCCAAGCGGGCCCCGTAACCCACCAAAAACCCACCCACCAACAGCATCCAGGTAGGTACCGCCGTGGTTTGGGGTGTGCCATCACCCAGCCAGAACCACCACACAGCGGCTCCCAACACCAGACCAGCCGCGTAGACCAGCCGCCAGGCCCTGGAAGACAACCAGCGGTCTTGCTGGAAAAAGGGTTTTTGCACCAGGTACGACCAGGTGCTGCTGAACACCGAACTCATGCCGCCGACCAAGCCTGTGCACAAGAACAAGAGCGAAACGCCCGCGCCGATCAACAGGCCACCAAACAGGTAGTGTTGCCAACCCAAGGGAAAAAGGTGTGTGGTGAGGTCCATGGTGTTCAAAGGGCAATAGCGGTGGGGTGGTCCAGCACCACGTCGGACATGAGGCGGGCCACACACGGCAGGATGTAGCCGGCCGATTTTTCTTCAGGCAAGAGGCCAGGCCAAGCGATGGTGTGGACCACCGTGCCACTGACCACGCGGCAAATGCAGGTGCGGCAGGTGCCGTTGCGGCACGAACGGGGCAGCTGTACCCGCGCGGCATCGGCCGCATCCAACAGGGTTTGGTCAACACCCACCCCAAACCGCAGGCCCGAGGGCTCTAACCGTGCGGTGTAAGGGGTAGAGGGTAGGGTGTCCATGCCAGTATTGTCGCCCAGGCTTGCGCCCTGGGTGTCCGGCTCTGGGTGTTCAGGTGCCGCAGAAGGTCCGGTACCCCGCCGATTCGGCTGCGGTCGCGGGCTGGCTGTAGCGCTCGGGTGCCGCACCTGCGGTATGGGGCTGGGTCACCGCGGCCAGCAGCTGTTCAAACGGTTGCAGGTCTTGCCGGTCTGTGGCGGCGGTCAGGGCCTCTTCAACCAGGTGGTTGCGGGGGATGTGCAGCGGGTTGACGGCGTCCATGCGCGTGGCGGTGGCCAAGGGGTCGGCCACCCGAGCCCGCCAGCGCGCCAACCAGATCTGTGCTGCACCGGTGTCCGCGCCAAACAGGTCCAACCAGCTCGAAGCCTGGTCGCGCAGCGCGTCCGACAACCGCCGGAAACCCAAGGTGTGGTCCACCCGGTGCGTGGTGAACAGGGCCAGCAGGTCTTGCGCCAGGGCGCTGTCTTGTGAGGTGTCGGTGGCGTCTGCGGCCAGCCCCAGTTTGTGCCGCATGACCCCGGCCCAGTGCTGGGCGTAGGTGTCGGGGTAGCTGTTGATCAGCGCGGTGGCGCGCTCCACAGTGGCTTCGGTGTCGGCCCCCATCAAGGGCAGCAAGGCCTCGGCCAGGCGGGCCAGGTTCCATTGTGCGATGCCGGGCTGGTTGCCATAGGCGTAGCGGCCCCCGTGGTCGATGGAGCTGAACACGGTGGAGGGGTCGTGCGCTTCCAGCATGGCGCAAGGGCCAAAGTCGATGGTCTCACCAGACAAGGCCATGTTGTCGGTGTTCATGACACCGTGCACAAACCCCAGGCCCATCCAACGCGCCACCAGCTGGGCTTGCCGGTTTTGCACCCGCTCCACCAACGCCAGGTAGCGGTCGGGGTGGTCGGCCAGGTCGGGGTCGTGCCGGGCGATGGTGTGGTCGGCCAAACGGCGCAAGCCCTCGGTGTCTTGGCGCGCGGCCAACCACTCAAAGGTGCCCACGCGGATGTGGCTGGCCGCCACACGGGTCAACACGGCGCCGGGCAGGGCGCGTTCGCGGCGCACCGTTTCGCCGGTGGCCACCGCCGCCAACACCCTTGTGGTGGGCACGCCCAGGGCGTGCATGGCCTCGCCCATCAGGTACTCGCGCAGCACCGGGCCCACCGCGGCCTTGCCGTCACCCCCCCGCGAAAACGGGGTGCGGCCCGAGCCTTTGAACGCGATGTCGCGCCGTTGCCCCTGGCGGTCCAGCACCTCGCCCAACAACAAGGCGCGGCCATCGCCCAGCTGGGGGGAGAAGCCCCCAAACTGGTGGCCCGCGTAGGCTTGTGCGATGGGTTGGGCGCCGTCGGGCACCACCTGGCCACTGAACACGGCCAGGCCATCGGGGCCTGCCAGGCGCGCGCTGTCCAACCCCAGTTCATCGGCCAAGGGGGTGTTGAAGCGCAGCCAAGTGGGCGCCGGGGCAGGGGTCGGTTGCCAGGGGGCGTACAGCCCCGCCAGGTCGCGGGCGTAGGTGTTGTCGAACCGCCAGGCCATGGGTCAGGCGCCGGTGTGGGGGATGGCCCGCGTGTGGTGGGTGGTGGCGCCTGCCGCCCACGCCACCAGGCGGTCGATGTTGGGGTGTTTGCCTGGGTGTTGTTGGGCGTCGGCCAGGTGTTCGCCGTACCAGGTCAGGCCCAGTGCGGCGGCGGCTGGGGTGATGGCGCCCCCGTGCGCTTGCGCCAGGCCGTGGTAAACGGCCAGCGAGCCGGCTTGGCCCGGTTTGTTCTCGATGGTGGCCACCACCTGGCCCTGGTTGTCAAGCAGCTCCAGGGCGGCCAGGTGTTGAACGGGGGGCAGTTGTTTCAGTCGGTCGGCAAAGTTCATGCCCTCGACTTTAATCCCTATCAACCTGTTGCGTGATTGCGCTGGCCACCTGTTCAACGGCCCAGATCAGGTCCTGCAACAAGCGTTCGTCCACTTCCAGCAAGCCCTCGTATTCACCAAGGTTGCGTTTGTTGTGGCACAAATCCAGCACACGCCACACCGCAGGCCCGAGCCCCAAGGTATGTGGAAGTACCTGGAACACCGTGTACCGGTTGTTGGCCCTGTAGCCGCGAGCGCGCAGCGCAGCCAAGCACAGGGCATGGGCTGCGTTGTACGCCAAATCGAACCGGCTTTCGATGGC
>JBEBBB010000225.1:0-2838 GCA_041158605.1 Pseudomonadota bacterium | reverse complement strand
GAGTGGTCTGGGGTGCTCACCCGTCGGATGTTAGCGAGCCTGTTCCAGGCCGGTGTGAATTTTTTTAACAAGCGACAACCGGTGTGTGCAAACCCTCGGGAGGCTTGGGACAACAGGCCTTGGCTACACTAGGGCGATGGACACATCTTTCCTTTGGGTCAAGTCATTCCACATCGTGTTTGTGGCCAGTTGGTTTGCCGGTTTGTTCTACCTGCCCCGGATTTTTGTCAATTTGGCCATGGTGGAGCCAGGCCAGGTGGCCGAGAGGCAACGCTTGTTGCTGATGGCCCGCAAACTGCTTCGTTTCATGACCCTGTTGGCTGTACCAGCGCTGGGCTTGGGTTTTTGGTTGTGGCTGGGTTACGGTGTGGGCAAGGGGCCTGGTAACGGGTGGCTGCACGCGAAGCTGCTGGTGGTGGTCTTGTTGGTGGGGTACCACCACGGTTGCGCCCGTTTGCTCAAACGCTTTGAGCACCAGGCCAGCAACCGCTCACACGTCTGGTTTCGCTGGTTCAACGAGGTGCCGGTTTTGCTGTTGGTGGTGGCGGTGGTGTTGGTGGTAGTGAAACCCTTCTGAGGAACATGGGGGCATGGGTTTTTTGACTCCCTCCACTCCCAGGCAACGCTCCCTGGCGTGGCCCTTGGCGGCGGTGTACGCTGCGCTGGTGGTTTACGCCACCCTCTACCCCTTTGAGGGATGGCGGTCACAGGGAGATGGGCCCTGGGCCTACCTGGCTGCGCCGTGGCCCCGTTATTGGACCGCCTTTGACTTGTGGTCCAACCTGTTGGGTTATGTGCCCTTGGGGCTGTTGTTGGCGCTGGCGGTGGCCCGCTCCGGCGCCCAGGGGTGGACCTGGTGGGCCTGGCTGCTGGGATTCAGCGGCGCTGCAGCGTTGTCCCTGGTGTTGGAAGGGGTGCAGAGTTACCTGCCCATGCGGGTGCCTTCAACCATGGATTGGTTGGCCAACGCTGCTGGTGCTGCCGGGGGGGCGTCTTTGGCCTGGGCGGCCCACCGCTGGCGTTTGCTGGCCGGTTGGAGCCGCTTCCGGCGGCAGTGGTTGATCGATGGGGCCACCCCGGGTGTGGTGGTCTTGTTGTTGTGGCCCTGGGCGGTGCTGTATCCCGCACCTGTGCCGTTTGGGGTAGGGCATGTCTGGTCGCGTGCCGAGGCCTATTTGGCCAGTTGGCTGCAAGACACCCCTTTTATCACCTGGTTACCCGAACCCATGAACGCCTGGGTGTTAAGCCCGCTGGCCGAGGCTTTGTTGGTGGCTTTGTCGGTGTGGGTGCCTTGTTTGTTGGCTTATGCCTTGCTCCGCACATTGGCGCAACGGTTGTGGTTTGTGGCGGGGTGGGCCGTGGTGGTGCCTTGTACCGGGGCCTTGTCTGCCGCTTTGACGTATGGCCCTGCACACGCGTGGGCCTGGTTATCGGCGCCGGTGTGGCTGGGGTTGTTGGTGGCGGCCACCATGTGTTTTTTGAGCCTCGCCCTGTCGCGCCGGGCTGCGGCGTTGTTGATGTTGCCCACCCTGGCCTATGCCATCGGTTTGTTGAACCGGGCGCCAGAGGCCCCTTATTTCGCCCAATCGTTGGCGATTTGGGAGCAAGGTCGTTTTATCCGGTTTCATGGCCTTTCTCAATGGCTGGGGTGGTTATGGCCTTACGCCGCGTTCTGGATCGGGTTGCGCTTGGCGTTGCGCCGGTCGGCACCGGCCTACAATCCCGGGGCATGAGCGAAACCAGCCCCTCCAGCCCTGCCAGCTATTACCAGCGGCACATCTTTTTTTGTCTCAACCAGCGCGACAACGGCGAGTCCTGCTGCGCCGACCACAACGCGCAACAAGCATTTGACCGGTGCAAATCACAGGCCAAGGCCATGGGTTTGCTGGGCGCCGGGCGGGTTCGGGTGAACAAGGCCGGTTGTTTGGACCGTTGTGCGGGTGGCCCTATCGCGGTGGTTTACCCCGAAGCCGTGTGGTACACCTTTGTGGACCAGGCCGATATCGACGAGATCGTCAGCTCCCACTTGCGGGATGGTGTGGTGGTGGAGCGCTTGCTCACGCCCCCGGGCGTGGGCCGTTGACCAGGGGGTTGTTTGAACGCGCAAACCGAACACCGTTTGATGGACGGCCCTGCGGGGCCTGTTGAGCTTGCCATCGACCGTCCCCTTGAGCCCCGGCTGGGCGGCGGGACTGTGGTGGTTTCACACCCGCACCCTTTGTTTGGTGGCACGATGACCAACAAGGTGGTTCAAACCTTGGCCCGTGCGGCGGTGCAAGCCGGCTGGGTGGTGGTGCGGCACAATTTTCGGGGCGTGGGCGCCACGGCCGGTGTGCACGACCAAGGGGTGGGCGAGACCGATGACCTGTTGGCGGTCATTCAAGCGCAAGCGCCCGAGGGGCCATTGGGGCTGGCTGGTTTTTCCTTTGGCGGGTTTGTCACCTGTGCGACCGTCAGCCGGTTGCACGGCCAACGCCCACTGGCCCGTTTGTTGTTGGTGGGAACCGCTACCAGCCGTTTTTCCGTGCCACCCGTCCCCTCCGATCTCCATGCCCAGACCCTTGTGGTGCACGGCGAATTGGACGACACCGTACCCTTGACCGCCGCCATGGACTGGGCTCGACCCCAAAGCCTGCCGGTGACCGTGGTGCCTGGTGTGGAGCATTTTTTCCATGGGCAATTGCCCCTGTTGAAGGCTTTGGCCGTTCGGCACTTCGCCCCCTAAATACCCTGTTTTTGTGGGTTGGTGCGCCCCTTTGGGGTTGGCCGTCCACCGTCTTTTTAAAGGTTTGATCCATGTCTCTGTCTGCTGTTCTCCCCTGCCGTGGTGCGGCGTGG
>JBEBBB010000224.1:0-3280 GCA_041158605.1 Pseudomonadota bacterium | reverse complement strand
CGGTCATGAAGTCGCTGGTTTGCACGGCGCGCAGGGCCACCACGTAGTCGTAGGTGCGGCCATCGCCCATCACGCCCACGCTTTTCACGGGCAGGAACACGGTGAAGGCCTGGCTGGTCAGGTCGTACCAGGTTTTGCCGGTGTCGGCATCCACAAAGTTGCGCAGTTCTTCAATGAAGATGGCATCGGCCCGGCGCAGCAAATCGGCATAGTCTTTTTTGACCTCGCCCAGAATGCGCACGCCCAGGCCTGGGCCTGGGAACGGATGGCGGTACACCATGTCGTGCGGCAGGCCCAACGCCACGCCCAACTCTCGCACCTCGTCTTTGAACAGGTCGCGCAGGGGTTCCAACAGCTTCAGGCCCAATTGCTCGGGCAGACCCCCCACGTTGTGGTGGCTTTTGATGGTGACGGCCTTTTTGCTTTTGGCCCCGCCAGACTCGATCACGTCGGGGTAAATGGTGCCTTGGGCCAGGAACGTGGCGCCCTTGTGGCCACCGTTACCTGCCTTCAGTTTGGCGGCTTCGGCTTTGAACACGTCCACAAACAGGCCGCCGATGATCTTGCGTTTGGCTTCAGGCTCGGCCACACCGGCCAGCTTGCCCAGGAACAGGTCGCTGGCATCCACCCGAATCACTTTGGCGTGCAACTTGCCTTCGAACATGTCCATCACCATGTCGCCTTCGTTCAGGCGCAGCAGACCATGGTCCACGAACACGCAGGTGAGCTGGTCGCCAATGGCGCGGTGAATCAGTGCCGCTGCAACGGACGAATCGACCCCGCCAGACAAGCCCAGAATGACCTCTTCGTCGCCCACCTGGGCGCGGATTTTTTCCACGGCCTCGGCCACGTGGTCGCGCATGACCCAATCAGGCCGTGTGCCGCAGATGCCCAGCACAAAGCGCTCCAGCAACGCCTTGCCCTGCACGGTGTGCGTGACTTCGGGGTGAAACTGCACGGCATAAAAGCGGCGTGCCTCGTCGGCCATGCCGGCAATGGGGCAGGCATCGGTGCTGGCCATGAGCTTGAAGCCGGGTGGCAGCTCGGTGACCTTGTCGCCGTGGCTCATCCACACCTTCAACATGCCGTGGCCTTCAGGCGTGGTGAAGTCGGCGATGTCTTTCAGCAGCTCGGTGTGGCCACGGGCGCGCACTTCGGCGTAGCCGAATTCGCGGGTATGGCCCGCCTCCACCTTGCCACCCAGTTGCTGCGCCATGGTCTGCATGCCATAACAAATGCCCAACACGGGCACGCCCAGCTCGTACACGGCGTCTGGGGCTTTGTCGTCCACCTCGTACACGCTGGCGTGGCTGCCCGACAAAATCACGCCTTTGAGCTGACCATCGGCGGCGAACTCACGCACCCAGTCGTCGGTCACGTCGCAGGGGTGCACCTCGCAGTACACATGGGCCTCGCGCACGCGGCGGGCAATGAGCTGGGTGACCTGTGAGCCGAAATCGAGGATGAGGATTTTTTGGTGCTGCATGGTGCGTCAGTCGAGGGGGCAGACAAAAGAAAAAAGCCGCTCCCGTGAGGGATGCGGCTTGGGCGCGGAGCGGTTACTCGGCCCGGTAGTTGGGCGCTTCTTTGGTGATTTGCACGTCGTGCACGTGGCTTTCGCGGATACCGGCCGTGGTGATCTGCACAAACTCGGCCTGGTCGTGCAACTGGGCGATGGAGCCACACCCGCAGTAACCCATGCTGGCCCGCAAGCCACCGGCCATTTGGTAAATGATGGAGACCACCGAACCTTTGTAGGGCACCCGGCCTTCAATGCCCTCGGGCACCAGTTTGTCGGCGTTGGGGTTGGTGGTTTCGTCGTTTTCCTGGAAATAGCGGTCGGCAGAACCGGCCTTCATGGCGCCGATGCTGCCCATGCCGCGGTAGCTCTTGTAACTGCGGCCCTGGTACAGAATGACCTCGCCGGGGGCTTCTTCGGTGCCGGCAAACATGCCGCCCATCATGACCGTGCCGGCGCCTGCGGCGATGGCCTTGGAAATGTCGCCGCTGTAGCGAATGCCACCGTCGGCAATCAACGGCACGCCGGTGCCCTTGAGGGCTGTGGCCACGTTGTCAATGGCCGTGATTTGCGGCACACCCACGCCCGCCACGATGCGGGTGGTGCAGATGGAGCCTGGGCCAATGCCCACTTTCACGGCATCGGCACCGGCCTCGGCCAACGCCAACGCAGCCGCACCGGTGGCGATGTTGCCGCCGATCACTTCCACATGGGGGTAGGTTTGCTTCACCCAGCGCACGCGGTCGATCACGCCTTTGCTGTGGCCGTGGGCGGTGTCCACCACCAAGGCGTCCACACCGGCTTTCACCAAGGCCGCCACCCGTTCTTCGGTGCCCTCGCCCACGCCCACCGCCGCGCCCACGCGCAGTTTGCCCAGGGCATCGCGTGCGGCGTTCGGGAAATTCAGTTGCTTGTTGATGTCTTTGACAGTGATCAGGCCTTTGAGCTCGAAACCGTCGTTGACCACCAGCAAACGCTCCAGCTTCACCTTGTTCAACAAGGCTTTGGCCTCTTCGGGCGTGGTGCCTTCGGGCACCGTGACCAAGCGTTCGCGCGGGGTCATGACTTCGCTCACGGGCAAATCGTTGCGCGACTCGAAGCGCAGGTCGCGCCCAGTGACGATGCCCACCACGCGGCCAGCGTCCACCACGGGGAAGCCGGACACACCCAACTCATCGGACAGCTGCTTGACCTGGCGGACCGTGGTCTGGGGGGTGATGACCACGGGGTCGCGCAACACACCCGACTCGTAGCGCTTCACTTTGGCCACGTGGGCCGCTTGTTCAGCGATCGACAGGTTTTTGTGCACGATGCCAATACCGCCTTCCTGGGCAATGGCAATGGCCAGCCGGGCTTCGGTGACCGTGTCCATGGCCGCAGAAACCAGGGGCAGGTTCAGCCGGATGTTGCGGGTGAATTGGGTGGCGAGGGAGGTGTCCTTGGGCAGGACTTGGGAAAACGCGGGCACCAACAACACATCGTCGAAGGTGAGCGCATTGCCGAGAAGGCGCATGGCGAGGCTCCAAAAGGCGTATTGTAGCCAGCGGCATACCCGCCCCGCCCCCAGGCTCGGCGGCCCCGGGCCTTCACCCAGGTGTTGAAACCCGAGGGTTGTGGCTACACTGCGGCCATGTCAAAGCCTGAGTTCAAAGCACCGTGGTCGTGGCTGGCCCTGCTGGCCATGGTCTTGCACGCCCTGCCCGCAGGTGCGCAATGGCAATGGACCGACGCCAGCGGGCGCAAAGTGTTCAGCGACACAGC
>JBEBBB010000223.1:0-4043 GCA_041158605.1 Pseudomonadota bacterium | reverse complement strand
AGCAGGTGGGCCGCCTGGGCGAGACCCTGTTCCAGGCACAAGACACCCAACTGCGTTTGGCACAACCCTTGTTTGTGCCGGCCTCGCAACTCAACACCCTGCGCCGCGAGGCGGTGGCCGCGCTTGAGGTGGCCCGAGCCCAAGGCCTGGAGCGCCTGGCCCGCGCCGTGCCTGTCGAGCCGCCCGTGCCCTACCCCGAGGACACCCTGAGCTACCTGGCCAACGTGTACAACCACCAGGCCCACGCGTTTTACCAGCGGCACGGCGTCAAGGTGGTAGACGCGGCTTACGAAAGCCAAGAGGAAGAAGGCGAGGTCAGCCTGATGATCACCAAACACTGCGTGCGGTTTTCGCTCAGCCTGTGCCCCAAACAAGCCAAAGGCGTGACCGGCGTGCAAGGGACCGTGCGCGCCGAACCCCTGCAGCTGATCAACGGCAAAGAAAAGCTGACCTTGCGGTTTGACTGCAAACCCTGTGAGATGCACGTGGTGGGCAAGATCAAACGGTCGGTGCTCAACGCCACCCCAGCCAGCCCGATCCAGTTTTACAAAACCCGGCCCACGGCCGGGGTTTGACAGTTACCTCAGAGGATCAACCCACCCACTTGCGCGCGTTGCGCCAAATCCGCATCCAGGGGCTGAACGCGTCGACGCCACCGCTGGCGCCGGTGTCGGTCCAGCTCATCTGGATGTTGCGGAACACCCGCTCGGGGTGCGGCATCATGGCGGTGAAGCGGCCGTCTGCGGTGGTGACCGCGGTCAAGCCACCCGGGCTGCCGTTGGGGTTGTAGGGATAGGCCTCGGTGGCCTGGCCCCCGTTGTCGACAAACCGCATGGCGGCGATGGCCTGGGCTGGGTTGCCGCGGTGTTTGAAGTTGGCGTACCCCTCGCCATGCGCCACCGCGATGGGCAGGCGGCTACCGGCCATGCCTTGCAGGAACAGGCTGGGCGATGCCAGCACCTCCACCAGGCTGAGGCGGGCCTCAAACCGCTCGCTGCGGTTGGTGGTGAAACGCGGCCAGGCCTCGGCCCCGGGAATGATGTCGGCCAACTCGGCAAACATCTGGCAACCGTTGCACACCCCCAGCCCGAAGGTGTCGGTGCGGCCGAAAAAGCCTTGGAACTGGTCCGACAGCACCGGGTTGAAGGTAATGCTGCGGGCCCAACCGATGCCGGCGCCCAGCGTGTCGCCATAGCTGAAACCGCCACAGGCCACCACCCCTTGGTAGTCCTGCAAACGGGCGCGACCGGTCTGCAGATCGGTCATGTGCACATCGTGGGCTTCAAAACCCGCGGCGTGGAAGGCGTAGGCCATCTCGACATGCGAGTTGACACCCTGCTCGCGCAGGATAGCCACCTTGGGCCGGGCGCTGTGCACGTACGGCGCGGCCACGTTGTCGGCGGGGTCGAAGGTCAGGGCCACGTGCAACCCGGGGTCGGTCGGTTCGCCAGCGGCGGCGTGTTCCGCGTCGGCGCACGCAGGGTTGTCGCGTTCCTGGTTGATTTTCCAACTCACGCTGTCCCACACCTGGTGCAGGTCAAACAGGCTGGCGGTGAACACACACTTCGTGTCGCGCCACACCTGCAGCTGGCCTTTGCCCATGGCTATGGTGGACGACGCGGGGCGGGTTTTGCCCACAAAGTGGCTGTGGGCGCTCAGGCCGTGCTCGCGCAAGGTCTGCATCACCGCGTTGCGGTCGGCGGTGCGCACCTGCAACACCGCGCCCAGCTCTTCGCTGAACAAGGCCTTCAAGGTCAGCTCGGCGCGGCGGGCACCCACCTGCCCCGCCCAGTTTTTGGCGTCGCCGGTGTCCATGCGGCTGTCGCTGATGCCATCCCCCTCGGTGACCAACAGGTCCACGTTCAAACTCACACCCACATGACCGGCAAAGGCCATTTCGGCCACGGCGGCCAACAGGCCACCGTCGCTGCGGTCATGGTAGGCCAGCACTTGGCCTTGGGCGCGCAGGTGGTTGACCGCGTTGACCAGGTTGACCAGGTCTTGAGGATCGTCCAGGTCGGGCACATCACCGCCGGGCTGGTTCAGGGTTTGGGCCAAGATGGAACCACCCATGCGGTGGCGGCCTTTGCCCAGGTCGACCAGCACCAAGGTGGTGTCGTCGGTTTGGGCGTCCAACTGCGGCGTGAAGGTGCCCCGCACGTCGGCCAAGGTGGCAAACGCCGTCACCACCAAACTGACCGGGGAGGTGACCTTGCGCGCCTGGCCGTCGGCCTGCCATTGCGTGCGCATGGACAAGCTGTCTTTGCCCACCGGGATGCTGATGCCCAGCGCCGGGCACAGCTCCATGCCCACGGCTTTCACGGTGTCGTACAGCGCGGCGTCTTCGCCAGGCTCGCCACACGCGGCCATCCAGTTGGCGGACAACTTCACGCGGGGCAGCTCAATGGGCGCCGCCAACAGGTTGGTGATGGCCTCGGCCACGGCCATGCGGCCCGATGCGGGGCCGTTCACGGCCGCCAGGGGCGTGCGCTCGCCCATGGACATGGCCTCGCCCGCGAACCCCTGGTAATCGGCCAGGGTCACGGCGCAGTCGGCCACCGGCACCTGCCAAGGCCCGACCATCTGGTCGCGGTGGCTCATGCCGCCCACGGTCCGGTCGCCAATGGTGACCAAAAAGCGCTTGGAGGCCACGGTGGGGTGGCTCAACACGTCGATCACGGCCTTTTGCAGGTCCACGCCCTCCAGGTTCAATGGTGCCACCTGGCGCGCTACGCGGGCCACATCCCGGTGCATCTTGGGTGGCTTGCCCAGCAGCACGTCCATCGGCATGTGGACCGGACTCTCTTGGCCCGCGTCGGCCAACACCAGGTCGCGTTCTTCGGTGGCGGTGCCCACCACGGCGAAGGGACAGCGCTCGCGCTCGCAGAAGGCCCGGAACTGGGGCAGCGATTCGGGTGCGATGGCCAAAACGTAGCGCTCTTGGCTTTCGTTGCACCAAATCTCTTTGGGGGCCAGGCCAGACTCTTCCAGCGGCACCGCGCGCAAATCGAAGCGGGCACCACGACCGGCGTCGTTGGTGAGCTCGGGGAAGGCGTTGGACAAACCACCCGCACCCACGTCGTGGATGGCCAAAATGGGGTTGCCCTCACCTTGGGCCCAGCAGTGGTTGATCACCTCTTGGGCGCGGCGCTCGATCTCGGGGTTGCCACGCTGCACCGAGTCGAAGTCCAGGTCGGCGGCGTTCACACCGGTGGCCATGGAGCTGGCCGCGCCACCCCCCATGCCGATGCGCATGCCGGGGCCACCCAATTGGATCAAGAGGGTGCCTGCGGGAAAACGGATCTTGGTGGTTTGCCGGGCATCGATACCCCCCAGGCCACCGGCGATCATGATGGGCTTGTGGTAGCCGCGGTCCACGGTGCCGGTGTCGGCCACCACGGTCTGTTCGTACTCGCGGAAATACCCCAACAGGTTGGGCCGGCCAAACTCGTTGTTGAAGGCCGCCCCACCCAAGGGACCTTCGGTCATGATCTGCAAAGGGGTGGCGATGTGTTCGGGTTTGCCGCCCACCTGGTCGGACCAGCCGCCCCACAGTTTGGACACGGTAAAGCCAGTCAGGCCGGCTTTGGGTTTGGAGCCGCGCCCGGTGGCCCCCTCGTCACGGATTTCACCGCCCGCGCCGGTGGAGGCGCCCGGAAAAGGGGAAATGGCCGTGGGGTGGTTGTGGGTTTCCACCTTCATCAGCACGTGTTGGGTCACCGTGGCCTTGGCGTACGCGGGGCTGGTGTCGCCGCCGGCCTGGGCCACAAACCGTTCAATCGCCACACCCTCCATGACCGAGGCGTTGTCGGCGTAGGCGATCACGGTGTGCTGCGGGGCCAACTGGTGCGTGTTGCGGATCATGGCGAACAGGCTTTTGTCCTGCAGCGCGCCATCGATGGTGAACTGGGCGTTGAAGATCTTGTGGCGGCAGTGTTCGCTGTTGGCCTGCGCGAACATCATCAACTCCACATCGGTGGGGTTGCGGCCCAGGCCTTTGAAGGCCTGCACCAGGTAATCGATCTCGTCATCGGCCAGGGCCA
>JBEBBB010000222.1:0-3648 GCA_041158605.1 Pseudomonadota bacterium | reverse complement strand
AGAGCAAACGGCAACTGATCAACGGACCGAAGTCAGGGCTTGCCTGCGCCGGGCACATCCACCTCGATTACGCGAAGCGTTGCGCTGGGGTTGTTTGCAATTTCCACAGGGTTGTGGGTATCGGATGCACAAATCAGCAGGTGCCGCCGCTGGGGTCCCCCCAAGGCCACCGCATATGCCTGGGTGTCCAGTTTGATCCGCTCCAACACTTGACCACCCTCCCGCACGCGCAAGACACCAAATGCTCCCTCAGGGTTGGCCAACCAAACCGCCCCCTCTGCATCCAAGGCAATGCCGTCGGGGTGAACCTCTGAGGGCAGTTCTGCAAACACACGCCGCGCCGCCAGCGAACCGTCTGGCTCCACGTCAAATGCGGTCAGTCTGTGGCCCATGCACTCCGCAGCGATCAAGGTCCGGCCATCGGGCGACAAAGCCATCCCGTTGGGAAAATGCAGCCCACGCGCCACCACACGCGTGTGTCCATCACCTTCCACGCAGGCAATCACACAGGTGTCTACAGGTTTCTGGGCCGGATCCCAGAAGTTGTAGCCGATATCGCCGATGTACAGCCGGTCTTGGGCATCGACCAAACCATCACTCAAACAAAAAACAGTGCTCGCTGTCAGGTCGGCCAACAAGTTGAGTTGTCCTGCACGCCAGCGATACACCTTGCGGTGGAGGGCGTCACCCATCACCAGACTGCCATCCCGACACATGCCAAAGCCGTTGGGTTTGAAAGGCAGCGTCACCTCCGTGGTGAGTTTGCCGTTCAGGTCAACGCTTCGGATGGCTTGGCCGTGAATGTCCAGAAACCAGAACCGATCCCGGTGCCACCGCGGGCTCTCAGGAAAACGAAGGCCCTGTTTGTTGTCGACCAGTGTGTGGGGGGTAATGTGGGTTTTCATGAAGTCTCCTGGCATGTTTCAGTCAATGGGTGAGGATGTGAATGGCCGCAACGGCTTCTTCCACGCCCTGCATACCGCCACCGTTTTCCTGGATGGCGTTGCGTGCACCCACCACCTGGCGTGCACCGGCTTCTCCGCGCAATTGGGTCACGAGTTCAAAGAGCTGGGCGATACCCGTGGCGCCCAAGGGGTGCCCCTTCGATTCCAGACCACCGGAGGGGTTGATGGGCATGCGCCCGCCCAACGTGAAATCACCACGCTCGGCCGCGGGCCCCCCTTCGCCCAAAGGCACCAGGCACAGGTTTTCTGCCTGAATGATCTCGCCCATGGCGGACGCGTCGTGCACCTCCGCCACATGCATGTCTTGCGGGCCAAGCCCCGCCATGTCGTAGGCCTGCAGGGCGGCCAAATGCGCAAGGTTGCGCTCGGGTTGGTCAAGGCTGCGGTTGGAAAAACTGCGGATCACGCTGGCGGCCACTTTGATGCAACGGCTGCGGTCCAGGCCCAAACGGGTCAGCCCCGACTCCGTGCACACGATGGCGGCGGCTGCACCGTCGGTCAGGGGTGCACACATGGGCAAGGTCAGGGGGTAGGTGATGGGTGGGGCAGCCAGCACCTCGTCGATCGTCAAGGCCTTCCGATACTGCGAAAACGGGTTGTGCACCGAGTGCGCATGGTTTTTGGCCGATACCGCTGCAATTTGCCGCTGCGTGGTGCCGTGCGTTTTCATGTGGTGACGGCACAAGGCGGCGTAGATTTGCATGAATTTGCTGTACGGCTTGTCCGACTCTGAGCCAGGTGGCACATCGACCCCTTCACCCATGCCAATCAGGCGCTGGTAATTCTGGTCTGCGCGCGACACGTCCCACCCCGCGTCAAACAGACTCAGGGCCTTGAGTTTGTCGGGCACGTTCATCTTTTCAGCACCCAAGGCCAGCGCCACGTCTGTGGTCCCGGCTTTGAGGCATTGCAACGCCAGGTTGAACGCCGAACTGCCCGAAGCACAACCGTTCTCAACGTTGTACATCGGGATGCCCTCCAGCCCCAGCTTGCTCATCACCACTTGTCCGGGGATGGAAATCTGCCCTTGCAACGGGCCGTTGGTGACGCCGGCATAAAACGCCGCGCCCAGGTCACCTGCCTCGCATCCAGCGTCTTTCAAGGCACCCTGCAGCGCCTCGCGCGCCAAGTCATCCAGTGGCCGGTCCAGGTGGCGACCAAACACGGTCATGGCAATGCCGGCAATGTAAACAGCGGTCATGGGCAATCGGCCTTTGTGGGGGTGTCAAATGCGACGCTGGGCATCAGCCCAATACGGGTTGCGCAGATCCTTTTTCAGGACTTTGCCCACTGGGCTGCGGGGAAGGCTGGGGATGAAATCGACACTTTTGGGTGCCATGACACCGCCCAGCTTCTCTTTGCACAGGGCAATCAACTCGGCCTCCGTCACCTCAGCGCCTGGATTCAGTTCGACGACGGCCTTCACTGCCTCGCCCCACGTGTCGTCGGGCACGCCAATGACCGCACAGTCCTGCACGGCCGGGTGGCTCCAGAGGACTTGCTCCACCTCGCTGGGGTACACATTGAACCCGCCGCTGATGATCATGTCCTTCTTGCGGTCGGTGATGTGCAGGTAGCCCTCGGCATCGAGGTGGCCCATGTCTCCGGTGTGCAACCAACCGTCGATGAGGGTTTCGGCGGTTTTTTCAGGGTTTTTGTAATACCCCTTCATCACCAGATCGCCCTTGACACAGATTTCGCCCGTTTCACCGGGTGGCACACGCCGGTGCTCGTCGTCCAATATCTCGACCCGTATGAGCGGATTGGGGCGCCCGACGGACGACAGCCGGTTGTCATCGGCCAGTTGGCCGTGGCGCATGTGTTCGTCGGGCCTCAAATTGCAGATGCCCGTCATGGCTTCGCTTTGGCCATAGCCCCCGGTCATGATGGGCCCCCAAAGCTGAATGGCTTTTTTCAGTTTTTCCACTGACATCGGCGCGGCCCCGTACAGGAGGTACTTCACCGAAGAAAAGTCCACCTGGTCGATACCCGGGATTTCCAACAACTTGTAAATCACCGTCGGGGGCAGAAAGAACTCGGTCACGCGGTGGTGGGCAATGGCGTGCAGCATCAACGCGGGGTCGGGTTTGGTGACCACCACCACCGTGCCCCCTTGTGCGGTGCAGGGCAGCGACAGCACACCGGCCGTGTGGGTGATGGGCGCCGCAGCCAAGTTCACGGGAAGCTGACCATCGCGGTAGGTGCAAGCCATCATGAAATGCGCCACAAAGGTCTGCACGGTCCGGTGGGTGTTCATCACGCCCTTGGGCAAGCCAGTGGTGCCGCCTGTGGCAGACAAAATGACCACATCGTCCATGTCGATGGAAACGTCAGGCAGGGTCGCAGCCTGGGCACCGCACCAGCGTGTCAACGACGGCGTGGCGCCATCGTCTCCGTCGATACAAACCCAATGGACGATGCGGGTGAGCACATCTCGCAATGGCGCGATGACGGGGGCAAACTGCTGCTGGTAGAACAACACTTCGCAATCGAACGAGGCCAGCGTGTGCTGGTTTTCCGAAGGCGAATTGCGGGCGTTGACCGGAATCCAGGTCATGTTGGCGCGCCACAAGCCCAACGTACATGCCCAGGCTGTCACGTCGTTACCGGCCCACACGGCGCCTTTGGTTTCTTTGGGCAACCCCAAGGCGAGCATCTGGTTGGCAATGCGGCACGACAGCGC
>JBEBBB010000221.1:0-5566 GCA_041158605.1 Pseudomonadota bacterium | reverse complement strand
TGCCTGCCATGCTGGTCATGGCCAGCGAAGACGCGCCCAACCGCACCATCATCTGCGCCGGGGCGGGCAGCTTTGAGGTGGCCCACATCACCCTCACGCAAGGCGTGCACTTGGGCCTGACCCCCGACACCCCCGAACGCCTGGCCGCTGCGCTGGCCCAGGTGGCCGACCGCCAGGGCGAGACCGTGCCTTTGTCGGGCTCGGCCCAGGGCACGCTGGAGGTGGGCAAAGCGATGCAGGCACACGCCAATTGATCTTGGATTACAGGCTCAATATGTATTCCCGATGGTTATCAATGGGAGTGGTTGATTTATCGTTTTGACGGTGATGGTCTCCTAGAATGATTGGGCGGTGAAGCAGTCCACAATCATGAGGAGCGCGTATGTCATTCCCTTCGTTGTCCAACAGAACATCATGGTGTTTGCTCACGGCCATGCCCTGCGCCATGATGTTGTTTTTCCCCGGCGGTGGCTCAGCGCAGCTGCTCGATGCAGCGCATGTTCAGGTGCAGTCTTCGGTCATGCGTGGATTTCCGCCTGCACTTGAAAACCGGGTGGTCAAGGCCAATGCCTTCACGCCTCAAAACTTGCGCTGGTCACTCAGTCATGGTCGGGAGCTGGCTCCTACGCGTGAAATCAACAGGTCTGACAAGCCCATGGTGTTGTTGCAAGGTCAGCCCCTTGCTCTGGACACCGTCACTTTTACTGTGGGTCAGGATGACACCACGCTTGGTGACTATTTGCAGGCGACAGTGACCGATGGCTTCATCGTTTTGCACAAAGGACGGGTGGTTTATCAGCGCAGTTTTGGTGGGATTGGGGCAAGACAACCCCATACTTGGGCTTCCATGGTCAAGTCCGTGACAGGCTTGTTGGCGGCGCAGTTCATTGTCGAAGGCAAGCTGGACCCACAAGCCCGTCTCGCCCAATACGTCCCCGAGTTGGCTGGGACACCTTTTGGTGATGCCACTGTCCAGCAAAACCTTGACATGGAAGTGGCCGTGACTTACCCGGACGGTGTCCCGCCTGATTTGGGTTTGTTTGCTGCGGCAGGATTGATTCCTCGGCGAGAGGGCATGCCTGAGGATATCTATGCATTCCTCAAGGTCGCACAGAGGCCTCAGGACGCACAGGGTGCACGTCGATTTTTTTATCAAAACGGCTCGGCCGAGGCCATTGCCTGGGCTTTGAGACGGATATCTGGTCAAAGCTGGGCGGCACTTGTCAGTGAGCGGGTTTGGTCACGTTTTGCACTGGATGATGCTTATGTCCATGTGGATGTGTTGGGGACCGAAATGTCCAGTGGCGGCTTGAACTGCAATCTGGAAGATACGGCCCGCTTTGCCGAGTTGATTCGCCGTGAATTTGCCCGTCAAGAAAGGGGTGACTCCTTTACCCAAGCCGTGCGTGAAATTTTCCGCCCTCGCGATAACCAGGCCTTGTTTGCTGCCGGTAACCTGGCCGTGGGGCGGTCTGGTTATTCCTATGGCGACTACTGGTATCAAATCAATGACGGTATGGGTTCCATGGAAGCCAACGGTCGTTTTGGTCAAAGGATTTACATCAATCCGGCTCGTCAGCTTGTGGTGGTGAAGTTGTCCTCTGCACCAGATGTGGCGCGACGATCGACCAGTGCTGCAGGCCCTGGACGGACTTTTGACCGTGCCATGGATTCACCCGCTGCATTCAACAACATGATCGCCGCCTTGCTCAAGGCGATACCACAGTGAGGCCGATGGCGGCCGTGGCTTGCAGTGTCTGCAGATTAATGTGGGGGAATGGGTTGGGGTGGGAGGGTGTTGTGGACATCGGTGGCGCAAAAAGTCAATCGCTGCCAGCAGGCAGGCTGAGCGCATGATTGTCCCGCACCCACGCGGGCCGCGGGGCTGAGACAAAGGTGGCGCTGGCGTCTTCAGGCCAGCACTCGCTTAACATGGCCAGCATTGAAGCCATGAAACCATGCCCCATGTCAGAGCCGCTGGACGCCCTCACCCTTCGAGAAATGGCCCGCAAAAGGCCGGAGTCGTGCACCTGTGTGCTCAAGGCTTGCCGAGGCTGGGAGAGCGTCAGCGACGACCGCTGGCCGGCTGAGCAGATGCGGTTGGCAGGCACGCTGCAGCCCATGCTGCCCGAGGGGCAGACCGAGCTGACCTTCGAGGAATTTCACCCCGACGGCACCCGCTACGAATCCCCGCAAGCACCCATCGCCCCCGCCTACTTTCCCTTCAACCGGTGCAATGTGCATGCCTGCACCCGCTGCGGCTGCGCGGTGCTCAAGTACACCGAGTACGGCGGCTATTACGTCGACCACCGTGTCCGCCTGGTTGACCCGGATCGGGTTGTGGACTCCTGAGTGCTGGCTTACCTGCCCATGCGCTCCGCCACCGCTTGTCCTAACTCGATCACGGCCAAGGCGTAATAACTGCTCCAGTTGTAGCGGGTCACCGTGTAGAAGTTACGGGTGCCCAGCACATAGGTCGGGGCGTTGCCCGCGTTTTCCAACTTCACCAAGGCCAAGGGGCCGCTCAGGGGGGTGGTTGTATCCCACAGCAAACCCTGTGCCAAAAGGTGTTCGGGGCTGAAGGTGGGCACGATGTCGGGTTGCAACAGCGCGTCCAGCTGCGGGGTGTCCGCTGGCACGTTCACCGGCAGGTGGGTGGGCAAACCGGCTACCCAGCCGTAGGCTTGCATGTACCGGGCCACCGACCCGATCGCGTCGGCCGGGCTGCCCCGCAGGTCGATGCGGCCATCCCCATCAAAGTCCACGGCATGGCGTTGCCAGCTGCTGGGCATAAACTGGGGCAGGCCCAGGGCGCCGGCGTAACTGCCCAACCAGCTGGTCACAGGCGTGTTGCTGGCCCGGGACAACTGGACAAATGCCAACAGCTCTTGCTGAAAAAACAAGCTGCGTTGGGCGGCACGGGGGTGCTCTGAGGGGAAATCAAAGGCCAGGGTGGCCAGTGCGTCCAACACCCGGTACTGGCCCGTGTGCCGCCCGTACAGTGTTTCAACGCCAATGATGCCCACCACGAGCCAAGCGGGCACACCGTATGTTTTTTCAGCCTGTTCCAGTGCCGCCTGGTGCTGTTCCCAAAAGGCCAGGCCCGCCGCAATCCGTTGGGGCTCCACAAACCGGGCACGGTAAGCGGCCCAGTTTTTGGCTTGGGCCTGCGCGGCCGGCTTGACCAAGCGGATCACCGAGGCCTGCCGCTGGGCGAAACCCAGAAGCGCCCGCAGTTCGCTGGCATCCCAGCCTTGGTCTTGTGCCGTGGCATCGGCCCACGCCATCGCTGCCGGGTGGTCCTGGTAGGTGGGGGGTGGAGCGGGTTGTCGGGGTGCCCGTTTGGCAGCGGCGTGGCCTGCTGTGGCGGTCAGCACCAACAACAAGGTGGTGGCCCACCGGGCCCACAAGCTTGGCGCCAGTCGAGCGTTGGATCCCAGGGTGCGTTGGTGTTTGGTGTGGGGCTCAGGGGTGGCGAGGGGTGGCATGGGTTGAAAGGGCTTGTAGGGGCGGCCAAGACAGGTTTTTGAACGCCTGCGACAAGGCCCGCATCGAGGTGTGGTTGTGGGGGTTGTAACGTTGTGCTTCCAGGTCGATCAACCACCGTTGCGCGCCGCACCCCGCAGGTAGAAGGTTGGCCAACTGCCGCGGGGTGGGGTGGGGTGGGGTGTCGTAACCCGCTTGAGCCATTCGCCGTTGGGCCTGTTGGAGCAAGCGGTGCCACGGGTCTGGTCGTTGCCAAGGCCGCTTGGCCACCAACCAAGCCAGGGCGGCCACAACCGCTGCCAGCGCCATCAAGGTGGTGACCAGGTCTGTCCAGTCGGGGGCGTTCACACCCCATTGTTTCAGCAGGTCCATTTGGCGGCCTTGGGTGTAGTTGAGCACCCACTGCGTCCACCCATGGTTCAGGGCTTCCCAGGTGTTTTGGAGCCGCCCCAACAGGTCTGGGCTCCAGGTCAACATGGCACTGGCCAACGGACCTGGCGTGGCACGCAAGCGCTGCAGGTCGGTGAAACGGCCCGGTGCGACTTGGGCCGTGGGGTCCACCCGCGTCCAGCCCTCGCCCGGGAGCCATACCTCGGCCCAAGCGTGGGCGTCGCTCTGGCGCACCGTCCACAAACCATCCACCGGGTTGCGCTCCCCCCCTTGGTAACCCGTGACCAGGCGGGCGGGCACATCCATGGCCCGCATCAACACCACAAAGGCCGAAGCGATGTGTTCACAAAACCCCGCTTTGCGGTCAAACCAAAAGGTGTCTGCGGTGTGGTCGGTGGGGTACACACCAGGTTCCAAGGTGTAGGTGTAGCCACCGGTTTGCAGGGCCTGCAAAGCCAGGACCAACCGTTCTGGGGCGCTGGCCCCCATCGCGCCAGAGGTCCGCAACAGGTCTTGCGCCCATTGCAGGGTTCGGGGGTTCTGTCCCGGTGGCAGCTCCACATCTGCCTGCAAACCCAGGACCTGGCGGGTCGGGCCATGGCGAAACACCGGGTGGCTTTCCGCTTGGTAACGCAGGGTGTCGGTGATGGGCAAACGGGTGCGCCACTGCAGGTCGGGTGTCATGCGCACCTCGTGACCTGGCACCTCGGGGGGGGCGGCGGTGGCATCCAGCACCACCAACCAAGGCCGGTGGCTGGGCTCCAAGGTCACCTGGTAGCGCACCGGAGGGCCTTGCACCACCAACTGGGTGGGCACTTGCAGAGCGGGCGCAAATGGCCGCGCCCTGGGGGCCCAGGTGCGGCCATCAAACTGGGCCAACACCGGACCCCTGAAGTACAACTGCTCGGGTGGTGGAGGGGGGCCCTCAAAACGCACCCTGAAAGCCACGCTGTTGTCCAGGGCCAGTCTGGCGATTTGCCCCACTTCCACCTGGTTGGACAAACCGCTGCGCCCTGTCGGGCCTTCGGTGGGCAACCCCCAGAGCGGTGCCATGCGTGGAAACAAGACAAATAGCACCAACATCACGGGCAGGCCAGCTGCAGCCATCCAACTCGCCTGCCGCGCTGCCAACCACAAAGAGGGGTGGCCCACAGGCAAGTGGGCATTGACCAGCGCCGTTAACAAGCCCAACAACGCCAGCAATGTGCCTGCGGCTGTCCACAACGACTGCGAGTGAAAAAATTGGGTGAGCAGGACAAAAAAGCCCAGGAAAAACACCACAAAGGCGTCGCGCCGGGCGCGCAGCTCCAGGGTTTTGAGTGCCAGCAGCACAGCAATCAAGGTGACGCCAGCCTCTTGTCCCAACCAGGTGCGGTGGTTCCACCAAGTGGCGGCCAGTGCGGTGAGCAACAACCCCACCCGCCAGAACGCACCGGGTAAAGGGCCTTGCCGCCAGGCCAACCAGCCCCGCCACACCAGTACGGTGGCCGACAAAGCCACACACCACACAGGCAAATGGGCGGCCTGCAGCAAGGTGATCCAGCCGATCACGCCCAACAAAAACAGCGTGTCCCGGGTCTCACGGGGGGGGTGCAAGGTCACCACAGTGCCAAGGCCTCCAGGCAGCGGTGCCGTTGTTGAGGCCCCTGGTCGGGGGCGATCTGCAGGTGCGGTAGGCGCAGCCCGTAAT
>JBEBBB010000220.1:0-2590 GCA_041158605.1 Pseudomonadota bacterium | reverse complement strand
CGGAGCGCTTCACCAGCCAAATCCGGGGTTTGAACCAAGCCGCCCGGAACGCCAACGACGGTATCTCGTTGTCGCAGACCACGGAAGGTGCGCTCAAGGCCTCCAGCGACATTCTCCAGCGCATCCGCGAACTGGCGGTGCAGTCGGCCAACGCCTCCAACAGCGCCGGTGACCGCCAAGCCTTGAACCAAGAGGTGGGGCAGTTGGTGGCTGAATTGGACCGTTTGGCCAGCTCCACCGAGTTCAACGGCAAAAAGCTGCTGGATGGCACTTTTGGCACCGCACAGTTTCAAGTGGGTGCCAACGCCAACCAAGTGATCGTGGCCGCCACCGCCAACTTGCGCACCAACGTCTACGGCAACAACCAGGTGTCGGGCACCGGTGCGGACGCCCAAGCGGCCACCACCAACGCGGCGGCTTTTGGCACCAACGGCGTGGCCGCCGGCACCTTGGCCATCAACGGCGCCCTGGGCTCCGCCAACCTGACGGTGGCGGCCAACGATTCCACCAAGGTGACCGCTGACGCCATCAACGCCCAGTCGGCCCGAACCGGTGTGACCGCCACGGCCCGCACCACCTCACAAATCAGCTTTGGCGCCACGGGTGCTTACGCGCTGACCTTGCGCTCTGACAACGCCACCAACGAGACGGTGTCGTTTTCGGTGTCGGCCACCAACGGCGCAGAAGGTTTGTCGGCTGCGGTGGCCGCGATCAATGAAAAGTCCTCTAAGACGGGTGTGATTGCCCAGCTGAACGAGGCGCAGACCGGCATTGTATTGACCAACAACACCGGCAACAACATTCTGGTGGGTGACACGATCAGCAGCAACGCGGGTGCGGTGTCGGTGCAAAAGATGACGGTGGACACCGCTGGCGCTTTGAACCTGGTGGGTACCGCACGCACGCTGACCGCGGATACCAACGCCGACAACGTGGTGACCGGCGGGTACCTCACCCTGGATGCCGAAAAATCCTATGGCGTGGTGGCCACCACCACCACCGCCTTGGGTGCCACCGGTGCCTCCGCTTCCACGCTGAAAAAGGTGTCTGAGCTGGACATCACCACCTTCAACAAGGCCACGGACGCGTTGAAAACCGTGGACTCCGCCTTGGCGTTTATCAGCGGTGAACGGGCCAAATTGGGTGCTTTGCAATCGCGGTTTGAAACCACCATTGCCAGCCTGAACATCACCGCCGAAAACCTGTCGGCATCGCGCAGCCGCATCCAAGACGCAGACTTTGCGGCAGAAACCGCCAACCTGTCGCGCGCCCAGATCCTGCAGCAGGCCGGTACCGCCATGGTGGCGCAGGCCAACCAGATCCCACAGGGCGTGTTGCAGTTGCTCCAGGGTTAAGATAGGGTCTACCCTTTTTAGCCCGATCTCGAACCTTGACCACAGCCGCCTCGCCCCTGGACACCCGGATGCGGGCGGCGCTGGACGCCAGCGATTGGGCGCTGTTGGTGCGTTTGTGCCGCCAGGCACTGCGCAAACAACCGCGGCACCACCAAGCCCACCGCTACCTTGGTGTGGCGCTGCACAAGTTGCGCCGCTCAGAAGAGGCATTGGCCGCGTTTGCAAAAGCCGCTGTGTGGTGGCCAGACGACGCAGAACTCCTGCTCAACCACAGCCAAACCCTGATGGAGCTGGCCCGGGACCTGCAGGCCTTGCCCCTGATGGAGCGCGTCTGTGCCTTGCGACCTGACCACTATTTGGTTTGGTTGAAGTACTCACAGTGTTGTTACCGGTTGCAGCGCCATGAACAAGGGTATGCCGCAGCACTGAAAACGGAGACGCTGGCCCAAAATAACGAGCAAAAAGCGGCCGCTTTGATGCAAAAGGCCATACACCGGCGCGAGCTGGGACAGGTGAAAGAGGCGGTGCAGGACTGTGAAACCGCGATCCGCCTGGACCCTTCTGAGCTGACGGTACACACCAACCGTTTGTTGTTTATGTTGGCGGACCCCGATGTGGGTGCCATGGATATCCGCCGGGCGGCTGGCGAGTACGGTTCGGTGGTGGAAGCCGGTTTTCATGCCCATTGGCCGCTCATAAACCCTGCAGATCACCAACCCTGGAAACGCTTGAAGGTGGGGTTTTTGTCCCCCGACTTCCGCAACCATTCGGTGATGTATTTTGTGGAAGGCCTGTTGGCCCAGTTGGACCGCCGGCAATTTGAAGTGGTGGGCCTGCACCTGCACCCCAGCGGCGATTTGGTGACAGACCGGGTCAAACGCCATGTGGACAGGTTTATTGAGCTGGCTGGGTTGTCACACAGCGCACAAGTTGCGCAACTGTGGGCCGAGCGTTTCGACATTCTGGTCGACCTGGCCGGGCACACGGGCAACAACGGCTTGTTGCTGATGGCCCGCAAACTGGCCCCTTTGCAGGTGTCGTGGTTGGGTTACCCCGCCACCACCGGCTTGACCGCGATGGATTACAAGTTCACCGACGAGGTGACCGACCCCGAGGGGGCCGAACCCGAGTACAGTGAAAAGCTGTACCGCATGCCCACGTTGTTTGTGGCGTACCGGCCCATGGTGCGCAACCCTTTGTGGCGTTACCAACCCGCTTATGTGGTGAAACCAGCC
>JBEBBB010000219.1:0-4341 GCA_041158605.1 Pseudomonadota bacterium | reverse complement strand
GGCGGGGGTGGCCAAAACGCTCCACAAAATAATCGGGCCCGCCCAACCACCCGCACAAAAACCAGAACAGCTTTTGGCGGGCGTTGTCCAGGGTGCTGCCGTGGGTGGCGCGCAGCTCGCGGTACGCGGGCTCCAGCTCCATCAGGTCGTAAAACCGGTCGACCAGGGCTTGCACCGCGGGTTCGCCGCCCAGCCATTGGAAGGGGGTCAGGGGTTGGCCGTCGGGCCCTTTGGGTGGGGGTTCCTGGATCTGCATGGGGTTTATTGTGCCGCTTGGCGCAGGGTGGCCACCACGGGGGTGCGCAGCACCGCGCGCAAACCCCACCAGCCGGCGGCCAAGGCCAAGGCGGCCCCCGCAACAGCACCACCCACGGGCACCCACACCGAGGGTGTCCAATCGAACACAAACACAAAACGGGCCAAGGCCCAGCCCACGGCGGTGGCCATGACCGAGGCCAACACACCCGCCAGCACCCCAACGCCCGCCAACTCGGCGCGTTGCACCTGCCGCAGCAGGGCGGACTGGGCGCCCACGGCGCGCAGAATGGCGAATTCGCGCTCACGCTCGCCACGGGTGGCGGTGATGGCGGCGAACAGCACCACCAGGCCGGCAGCCAAGGTGAACCCAAACAAAAACTCCACCGCCCGTATCACCTGCCCCAGCACCCGCTGCACCTGGTCCAGGGTGGCGGTCATGTCCACGTTGGTGATGTTGGGGTAGGCCTTGACCAGGGCGTTGTCAAAACCCGGCACGGCGGGCGCTTTGTAGGCGCTGATGTAGGTTTGGGGCAGGTCGGGCATGGCGCCCTGGGTGAACATGGCACAAAAGTTGACGCGCATCGAGCTCCAGTCCACCTGGCGCACGCTGCTGATAGAGGCCGACACGGGTACACCAGCGATGTCGAAGGTCAGGCGGTCACCCAGCTTCAAACCCAGGTTGTTGGCCATGCCCTCTTCCACACTGATGCCCCCCGCCTCGTTGTCCACCCAACGGCCGGCCACCACGCGGTTGTGCCCTGGGGCCGACGCCGCGTAAGACAGGTTGAACTCCCGCTCCACCAAACGCTGGGACCGGTCGTCCGCGTAGTCTTGGGGTTGCACGGGGCGGTCGTTCACGGCCACCAACCGCCCCCGCACCATGGGGTACCAGTCGTAGCGCTGCACACCCTGTTCGCGCAAGGTGGCCTGGAAAGGCTCCGCCTGGTCGGGTTGTATGTTGATCACAAAGCGGTTGGGCGCGTCCACCGGGGTGGCGCGTTGCCAGCTACTGATCAGGTCGGTGCGCAACAACACCAACAACACCAGGGCCAACAACCCCACCGACAAGGCGCTGACCTGCACCACCGCGTAGGCGGGCCGGGCGGTCAGCTGCCGGGTGGCCAGGCGCAACCACCGGGGGGCGGTGTTTTCGTTGACCAAACGCCGCAGCAACCGGATGGCCAGGTAGCTGGCCACCGCAAACACCAACACGGCAACGGCAAAACCGCCCACGGCAATCGCGCCCAACACCCAATCCCGGCTAGAGACAAACAACAAGGCGGCAAAACCCAAAGTGCCCAATCCCACAGCCACCAATGAAGCGGGCTTGAGCCCCCCCACATCGCGCCGAATCACCCGCAACGGCGGCACCTTGGCCAACTGCAACACCGGTGGCAGGCCAAAAGCCAGCATCAGGGTGAGCCCCACGCCCAGACCAAACACCGCGGGCCACCAGGTGGCCGCAGGCATGGCGGTTTTGACCAATTCGGCCAACAACCACACAAAACCAAAATGCACCGCGTACCCCAGCGCCACACCCAACACACCCGCCGCCAGCCCCACCAGGCTAAAAGCCAAGGTATAGGCGCGGGCCATCGTGCCCTGGGACACACCCAACACGCGCAACATGGCGCAGTCGTCGAGGTGGCGGGCGGCGTACACCCGGGAGGCGATGGCCACCGCCACCGCGCTCAACAGCGCGGCCAGCAAGGCCACCAGGTTCAAGAACTTTTCCGCCCGGGCCAGGGTTTCCTGCATCTCGGGCCGACCGCCCTCCAGCGAGTCCAGGCGCATGCCACGGCCCTCCTCGCCCTTCAAGGCCGTGTCCAGCCAGGCCACGTAACGGGCGACCTGGGCGTCTGGCCCCGCCACGGCCAAGCGGTAGCTCAGGCGGCTGGCGGGCTGGACCAGGCCCGTGGCCGGCAGGTCTTGTTCGTTGACCAAGACACGAGGGGCAAAACTCATAAAACCCGCACCACGGTCGGGCTCCACCACCAGCACCCGGTCGATGCGCAACTGGGCGTCGCCCAGCCACAGGGGCTGGCCCACCTTCAAATCCAAGGCCACGAGCAAAGCGGTGTCCACCCAAGCGGTACCGGGGGCCGGGATGTCGCGGGTGGCTTGGTCGGGGCTGTCGGGTGTGGGCGCCACCCGCAATTGGCCACGCAGGGGGTAGCCCGGGGCCACTGCCTTCAGCGCGACCAGGCGGGCGGCCCCGCCATTGGCGTCGTCGGCCCGGCCCATGGTGGGGAAGCTCAGGTTGAGGGTGGTGGCCAGACCCAGGCGCTGGGCCTCGGCGGCGAACAGGGGGGGCGGTAGGTGGTCGCTGCGCAGAACCGCATCGCCGCCGATCAAAGCCCGGGCGTCGCGCGCCAGGCCGGTTTGCAGGCGGTCGGCAAAAAAACCGATGGCGGTCAGCGCCGCCACCGCCAGTGCGATGGCCAACACCAACACGCGCAGTTCACCGGCGCGCCAGTCGCGCCACAAGGACCGCCAGCCCAGGGCCCAAAAAGAAATCGTTTGTACAGCCATGGCCTGAGGTTAGCGCAAACCCCAATACCCGGTGGGCCACAGGCCCAAAGTGGGGCTTATTTGGTGCCAAACAGGCGGTCGCCCGCGTCACCCAGGCCGGGCACGATGTACCCGTGCTCGTTCAAGCCCCGGTCCACCGATGGGGTGTAAATGGGCACATCGGGGTGGCTGTCGTGCAGGCGCTGTATGCCCTCGGGGCACGACACCAGACACACAAACCGGATCGAACGGGGTTGGCAGCGCTTGAGCCGGTCGATGGCCGCCACCGCCGAGTTGCCGGTGGCCAACATGGGGTCGAGCACGATCACATCGCGTTCGGCCATGTCTTGGGGCATTTTGAAGTAGTACTCGACCGCCTGCAGGGTGGCGGGGTCGCGGTACAGGCCGATGTGGCCCACGCGCGCGCTGGGCAGCACCTCGAGCATGCCGTCGAGGAAACCGTTGCCGGCCCGCAAAATGGAGGCGAGCACGATTTTTTTGCCGTCAATCACGCGGGCGGTCATGGGCTCGAGGGGGGTCTCGATCTCCACGGTCTGCATGGGCATGTCGCGCGTGACCTCGTAGGCCAACAAGGCGCTGAGTTCGTGGGCCAACTGCCGGAAACTTTTGGTGCTGGTGTCCTTGCGGCGCATCAGCGTGAGTTTGTGTTGGACCAGGGGGTGATCGATGACGTGGACGGCGCGGCTCATGGGGGGAAAGTATCCCACACCAAGCGCTCGGGGTGGGTGTAGCACAGGAAGCGCTTGTGGGTGGCGCGGCCCACAGCGCACAAGCCCAAACGCTGGGCGTGGTCCAGGCCCATTTGGGTCATGCCGCTGCGCGACACCAGCACCGGCACACCCATGTGGGCGGCTTTCATCACCATCTCGCTGGTCAGGCGGCCGGTGGTGTAGAACACCAGATCGGCCGCGCCCGGCACCCCGTTCAGCCACATCCAGCCCGCGATGGTGTCGACCGCGTTGTGGCGGCCCACGTCCTCCACAAACAACAGCATCTCGGTACCACGGAACAAGGCGCAGCCGTGCACCGAACCCGCGGTCTTGTACACCGAGGGGTGCAGCCGGATGGCCTCCACCACCGCCTGCAAGGTGCTGGTTTTGACGCCCTGCTGGTCGCCCGGGGCCAACGGTGCCACCTTGTCTTGTGCGGCGGCGAACACACTGCCCTGGCCACAACCGGTGGTCACCACCCGGTGGGCGGTGCGCTCGGCCAGGTCCGGCAGGCCCTGCCGGGTGTTGATTGCGGCGGCGCCCACGGACCAGTCCACGGTCACGGACTCGACCTGGTCCAGGTGGTCCACCAGCTGCTGGTTGCGCAGGTAGCCCAGGGCCAGCCACTCGGGGTGGGAGCCCAGGGTCATCAGGGTGACCAGCTCCCGTTTGTCCACGTACAGCGTGAGGTCGCGCTCGGCGGGCAAGGCCAGCGGCACCTGTTCGCCCAGGTGGTTGGTGGCCACCACCGCGCAGGTCGCGGGCACCCGCGCCTGCGTGAGGTGGGGCTTGCGCTGGGGCACCGTCAGTAGGTTTCCAGGTGCAGGCGGCCTTCGCGTTT
>JBEBBB010000218.1:0-5531 GCA_041158605.1 Pseudomonadota bacterium | reverse complement strand
GATCACAACACCATGCCCATGGCCATGCCGCTCAAAGGCTTGCCGGCACCCGCGCGCCCGCGCGAGAAGCTGTTGCAGCGGGGCGCTGGGGCCTTGAGCGACGCCGAATTGCTGGCCCTGTTGCTGCGCACCGGCATACCCGGCAAAAACGTGGTCATGCTGGCCCAAGAGCTGGTGGACCGCTTTGGTGGCGTGGCAGGCCTGCTGCACAGTGGTGCGGCGGCCTTGGGGTCGGTCAAAGGCCTGGGGCCGGCCAAACGGGCCGAGCTGATGGCGGTGGTCGAGCTGGCCCGGCGCGCCTTGGCCCAGCAGCTGACCGAACAACCCCTGTTCGACTCTCCCAAGGCCGTGGCCCACTACCTGCAGCTGCACCTGGGCCACAAACCCCACGAGGTGTTCGCCGTGGTGTTCCTGGACAGCCAACACCGCTTGGTGGCCATGGAAGAGCTGTTCCGTGGCACCCTGAGCCAGACCAGCGTGTACCCCCGCGAGGTGGTGCTGCGCGCCCTGCACCACAACGCCGCCGCGGTGGTGCTGGCGCACAACCACCCCAGCGGGGTGGCCGAACCGTCGCGGGCTGACCAAACCCTGACACAAACCCTCAAAACGGCGTTGGCCTTGGTGGATGTGCGGGTCTTGGACCACATGGTGGTCACCGCGGGGCAATGCCGTTCTATGGCGGAAATGGGATTGGTCTGACACGCTGCAAGGGTGGTGTGGCTGGGCGACAATCCCGGCATGAAAGTCCGGTCCCTGTCCGAGCTCAAAACCCTGCAAAAAGCCATCGCGGCCCAGGCCGCTGAGGCGGCGGCGGCGCGGGCAGCGGCCGAGGCCCTGCGGCAAGCCAACGAGCGCCGCTTGCGGCAAGACCAACACCTGTTTGTGGAGGCCGTGGGCCGGGTGCACCCCCTGCCCCAACCCGACCGCCTAGACCCCGTGCCCGCCCAGGTGCCCCCCTTGCCCCAACAACGCCAACGCGACGAACAGGCGGTGATGCAAGAGGCGCTGAGCGACGGGTTTGACGCCGAAACCCTGCTGTTCACCGACGAACACCTGAGTTTCCGCCGCCCAGGCCTGGGCCAGGACGTGGTGCGCAAGCTGCGGTCCGGCCACTGGAGCCTGCAAGGCCAGATCGACCTGCACGGCCTGCGCACCGACGAGGCCCGCGACGCCTTGGGCCGGTTTGTGCGCGAATCCCACAAACGAGGGCTGCGTTGCCTGCGGGTGGTGCACGGCAAGGGCTTGGGCTCGCCGGGCAAAACCCCGGTGCTCAAAGGCCGGGTGCACAGTTGGTTGGTGCAAAAAAACGAGGTGCTGGCCTTTGTGCAGGCCCGGCCGGCCGAGGGTGGCGCGGGGGCCTTGGTGGTGTTGTTGCGGCCCTCACCCCGCCTGGGGTGACCGCACACCGGTGTGCGCCCAGTGGTGGGCGGCCCGGTGCAGGTGCGCGATGAACTGCCGGATCGCGGGCGACACCACCGAGTCGCTGCGGATGATGGCGCCGATCTGCAACGGCAGCCCCACCTCGGCCAAGGGCAACACCTCCACATGGTCGGCCACCAAGGGGTGCTGGGCGATTTGGTGGGGCAACAAGCCCACGTAGTCACCCATGCCCACCAGGGCCAACAACGCCAGCGTGGAGTTGACCACGGCCCCCACCGGTGGCGGGGGCAAACCGTGTTGGGCGAACAGCTGCTGGGCGTACCCGGTGTCGTTGGTGACGCTGGTGTACACCCAGGGGGCCTGCGCCAAGTCGCCCAGGCGCCGGGCGTGCTGGTGCGGCCCCCCTTTGCGGGCCACCACCACCATCGTGGTGTCGATCAACACCTCGGCCACAAAACCACCACTGGCCAGGCCTTCGGGCACCCCACCCACGGTGATGTCGACCTGCCCAGATCGCAAGCGCTGCAACTGGTCCACAAACATGTCTTCGTGGATGCGCAAGCGGATGCCCGGGTAGGCCTCGCAAAAGGTGCGCAGGGTTTCCGGGATCAGCACCATCAGGGCCACGGGCACGGCCCCCACGTTGAGCTGCCCCTGCATGTCGCCCCCCAGCTGGCGGATCTGGTCGGTGGCCTCGGTCAGCTCCCGGGACACCCGCAAAGCGTGCTGGTACAGCACCTGGCCTTGGGCCGTGGGCACCACCCCCCGGGTGGTGCGGACCAACAAAGGGGCCGCCAACTCCAGCTCCAACTCCCGGATCATTTTGGTCAAGGCCGGTTGTGACACACCCAGGCGGCGCGCGGCCCCTCGCAGGCTGCCGTCTTCTACGGCAACCACCAAAGCGCGCAGGGTGTTGAGTTTCATGGCGGGCGGCTGGTTTTGGTGATAACGCCATGTTATCGCGGTTGCCGACGTGGCATCTGGGCAAACGGCCATGGGCTTCAGACAATCGCGGTTCCCTGCCGCAAGGCCCCACACACCGAGACAAGACCATGATCAAACACCTCACCACCGCCCTGGCGCTGGCCGCCACGGCCCTGTTCGCGCCCGCCCAAGCACAGGCCTTCCCCACCAAACCGGTGCGCCTGATCACCCCCTTCCCGGTGGGCAGTGGGCCCGAAGGGGTGGCCCGCATGGTGGCCGACAAGTTGTCCAAGGCCTGGGGCCAGCCAGTGGTGGTGGAAAACCGCCCTGGTGGCAACGGTTTTATCGCCATCGACGCGTTCAAGCGCGGGGCCACCGACGGGCATGACCTGATCCAGCTGGACAACGTGCACCTGACCGCCTACCCGCACCTGTTCAAAAAACTGCCGTACGACCCCAAAGGCGACTTCGAGCTGCTGCTGCCCCTGTTCAAAACCTACTTCTTCGCCACCACCGCGGTCAACAGCCCCTACAAAAACATCGCCGACCTGGTGAAAGACGCCAAAGCCAACCCGGGCAAGCTGAACTACGGTTCGTGGTCGGTGGGCAACCCGGTGCACTTGGGCTCCGCCTTGCTGGAAACGGTCACCGGCACCGAGATGCAGCACATCATCTTCAAAGAAACCACCCAGCTCTACACCTCGGTGGCGCAAGGCGACCTGGCGTTCGCCCTGGGCACCAGCGCCACGGCCGGACCCCTGTACCGCTCGGGCAAGCTGAAGTTTTTGGCGGTGGCCGCCCCCCGCCGCATCCCGGCTTACAGCGACGTGCCCACCTTTGCCGAGGCGGGTGGACCGGCCGGGTTTGAGGTCAGCGGCTGGACCGCGATCGCCGCCCCCAAAGGCCTGCCCAAAGCCGTGGCCGACAAGATCACCGCCGACATCACCAAGGCCCTGAACGAGCCCGATGTGAAAGAGAAGTTTGTGTCCTTTGGCTACGAGGCCTTCCCCCAGACCCGCGAGCAGTTTGCGCAGTACATCCAGGCCGAGTCGGGCCGCCAAGCCCAGGTGATCCAAAAAACCAAGGCCGCACTGGACTGAACTCCCCACACCAGGACCCAAACCCCATGGCCACCATCATCGGCGCGATCGCCACCTCACACACCCCCACCATCGGCTTTGCCTTTGACAAGCAGCAACAGAACGACCCGGTCTGGCAGCCGATTTTTGAGGCGTTTGAGCCGGTGCGGGGGTGGATCCGCGAGCGCCAACCCGATGTGGTGTTTGTGATCTACAACGACCACATCACCTCTTTCTTTTTTGACCACTACTCGGCCTTTGCGCTGGGCGTTGGGGACAGCTACCCGGTGGCCGATGAAGGGGGTGGCGCCCGCAAGCTGCCACCGCTGGTGGGGCACACCGGTTTGGCGCGGCACATCGGGCAATCGCTGGTGAGCGAAGAGTTCGACATGTCGTTTTTCCAGGACAAAGCCCTGGACCACGGTTGTTTTTCGCCCATGTCGATGTTGTGCCCGCACGAGCCCACCTGGCCGGTGAAGATCGTGCCCTTGCAGGTGGGGGTGCTGC
Source organism: Pseudomonadota bacterium (assembly GCA_041158605.1). Taxonomy (GTDB): domain Bacteria; phylum Pseudomonadota; class Gammaproteobacteria; order Burkholderiales; family Burkholderiaceae_C; genus JBEBBB01. The sequence continues at coordinate 1,641 of JBEBBB010000218.1, read as the reverse complement.
AGTTCCCGGTGCCCTCGGCACGGCGCTGCTACAAGCTGGGCCAGGCCTTGCGCCGCGCCATTGAGAGCTACCCAGAAGACCTGAAAGTGGCCATTGTGGCCACCGGTGGTTTGTCACACCAGGTGCACGGCGAGCGGGCCGGCTTCAACAACCCCACCTGGGACGCCCGTGTCCTGGACCTGATCGAAACAGACCCCGAGCGCCTGGCCGACATGACCCAGGCCGAGTACGCCGAGCTGGGTGGCCTGGAAGGGGCCGAGATCATCATGTGGCTGGTGATGCGGGGCGCGCTGTCGGCCCAAATCCGCAAGGTGCACCAGACCTACTACCTGCCGTCCATGACCGGGATCGCCACCGCCATTTACGAAAACAACGCCGCCCCCGCGCAGGCGGGCGAGGTGCAACGCCACCGCGCGCGCATGGCGGAACAACTGGCCGGTGCCGAGCGGCTGCAAGGCACCTACGCTTTTGACCTGGCGCGCAGCGTCAAGGCCTACAAGCTGAACAAGTTCCTGCGCGACATGGTGCAACCCGCCCACCGCAACGCCTTCAAGGCCGATGAGGCCGGCAGCTGCGAGCGCGCAGGCCTGAGCCCCGAAGAAACCCAGATGGTGGTGGGGCGCGACTGGCAGGGCCTGATCCGGCACGGCGCCATCTTTTTTGGCTTGGAAAAACTGGGGGCTGTGGTGGGCGTGTCCAACCTGCACATCTACGCCGCCATGCGGGGCCAGACGCTGGAGGCATTCCAACAAACCCGCAACGCGCCAGGGGCGCTGTACTCGGTGGCAGCGACCAGCGCGGACCAGGTGGATTTTGTGGGGGGTTGAGGTCGGGGGATTGCCATGTCAACTCTATTCATTTCTAGCCAAGTATATTTCAAACAAGATATACTTTAATAGAAATTGATAGAGTTCACGTCATAGGAGATCCCATGGACGCCGTGAGAAATCCATTCGCCCCGGGCGCCGGGAGTAGACCGCCAGAGCTTGCTGGGCGGGAAGCCATCCTGCGGGACGCTCAAACAGCCATTCAACGGGCGCTGTTGGGTAAGCCCAGCCGGTCACAGATGTTGCTGGGCCTGCGTGGTGTAGGGAAGACGGTGTTGCTGAACAAAATCGAAGAGATGGCTGAAGCCGCAGGGCACATGACATCTTCAATTGAGGCGCCAGAGGGAAAAACGCTTAGCGAATTGCTCGTACCAAAGGTTAACCAGACCTTACGCAAACTCTCGACTTCCGAGAACGCGAAGGCCAAAGCCCATCAGGCACTTCGGGCGCTTCGCTCTTTCGCCTCTGCGTTCAAGCTATCGTACGGCGACGCTTCAATTTCGGTTGATCCAGAAGTGGGCGTCGCTGACAGCGGCGATATGGAGTTGGACCTACCCGAGTTGTTTGTACGCATAGGCGAGGCCGCCAAGGCCGCTGGCAAAGCCTGGACGCTACTCATAGATGAAGTTCAGTATCTGCGTTCTGAAGACCTGGCAGCGCTGATAGTCGCTCTCCACAAGGTAAATCAGAAAGACCTACCTGTCTTGTTCTTCGGTGCGGGGCTGCCGCAGGTAGCGGCTCTTTCAGGCGATGCAAAATCCTACGCCGAACGGCTCTTTCACTATCCTGCAGTTGGCGCATTGGTGCCGGCGGA
>JBEBBB010000217.1:0-6874 GCA_041158605.1 Pseudomonadota bacterium | reverse complement strand
CAGCGCGGCGGTAAGCAACCTGAACGACCCCGACCGACTGGCGCGGTTTGACGCCTGCATCGATGCCGATGGCCGTATCGAGCCGCAAGACTGGATGCCAGAGGCCTACCGCAAAACCTTGGTGCGCCAGATCAGCCAGCACGCCCACAGCGAGATCGTGGGCATGCTGCCCGAGGGCAACTGGATCAGCCGCGCCCCCAGCCTGAAACGCAAGGCCATCCTGATCGCCAAGGTGCAGGACGAGGGCGGCCATGGCCTTTACCTGTACAGCGCTGCGGAAACCCTGGGCACCAGCCGCGACCAGATGCTGGACGCCCTGCACACCGGCAAAGCCAAGTACAGCTCCATCTTCAACTACCCCACCCTGACCTGGGCGGACGTGGGGGTGATTGGCTGGCTGGTGGACGGCGCGGCCATCATGAACCAAATCCCCTTGTGCCGCTGCAGTTACGGCCCGTACGCGCGCGCCATGGTCCGGGTTTGCAAAGAAGAGTCCTTTCACCAGCGGCAAGGTTACGAAGCCTTGTTGGTGATGGTGCAAGGCACCCCCGCCCAAAAAGACATGGTGCAAGACGCTGTGAACCGCTGGTGGTGGAAGTGCCTGGCCATGTTTGGCCCCCCCGACGCCGACAGTCCCAACAGCGCGCAAGGCATGCGCTGGGGCATCAAACGCCTGGGCAACGACGAGTTGCGGCAAAAATTTGTTGACGCCACCGTGCCCCAGGCCGAGGTCTTGGGCATCACCCTGCCCGACCCCGACCTCAAATGGAACGCCGAACGCGGCCACTACGATTTTGGCCCTATCGACTGGGACGAGTTCTGGCAAACCGTGAACGGCAATGGCCCGTGCAACAAAGAACGGCTGGCGACCCGGGTCAAAGCCTGGAACGATGGTGCTTGGGTGCGCGAAGCGGCCCTGGCCCATGCCCACAAACAACACCAGCGCTCGCAGCAGGAGGCCGCATGAACACCCCGTTAAAAGAATGGCCCTTGTGGGAGGTGTTTGTTCGCAGCAAACAAGGGCTGGAACACAAACACTGTGGCAGCCTGCACGCGAGTGACGCCGACCATGCCCTCATGCTGGCCCGCGACGTTTACACCCGCCGCCAAGAGGGTGTGAGCATCTGGGTGGTGCCGTCGGCCGCCATCACAGCCAGCCAGCCGCAGGACAAAAGCGAGTTGTTCGATCCCGCCGCCGACAAAATCTACCGGCACCCCACCTTTTACGACATCCCCGACAAAGTGGGGCACATGTGATGGCGCCGACCGACTACCTTCTGCACCTGGCCGACAGCGCTTTGGTGTTAGGACAGCGCAACGCCGAGTGGTGTGGCCATGGGCCGGTGCTGGAAGAAGACATCGCCATGGCCAACACCAGCCTGGACCTGGTGGGGCAAGCGCGGTTGTTGTACCAATTGGCCGCTGAACGCCTGGGGGGTGGCGCGACCGAGGACAGCCTCGCTTATTTCCGCGATGCCCCCGCGTTCCGCAACCACACCTTGTTGGAGTTGCCCCACCACGGCCCTCTGGTTGGCTATGCACACGCGGAGCTGGACTACGCCACCACGGTGGTGCGCCAGTTTTTGTACAGCGCCCTGATGGTGCAGGTCTGGGACACGCTGCAAACCCACCCGGACACCGATCTGGCGGCTATCGCGGCCAAATCGGTCAAAGAAACCCGCTACCACCTGCGACACAGCCGGGCTTGGTTGGTGCGGTTTGGAGATGGCACGGCTGTTTCACATGCCCGGGCCCAAGCGGCACTCGACCACCTGCTGCCCTACACCCAAGCGTTCTGGACCCCCGTCCCCGAGGGCTGGCTCGACACCTTGGCCCTGCGGCCGGGGTGGGACACGCTGGTGGACGATGCCCTGGCAGAGGCCACCTTGACGCGCCCACCTGCAGGGGGGTATGTGCCCCTGGGGCACCTGGGGCAACACAGCGAACACCTGGGGTATCTGCTGGCCGAGATGCAAAGCCTGGCGAGAGCCCATCCCCATGCCACTTGGTGAACCGGTGCCCTCTCCCCATCTGACACCCCACTCCCCTGTGCTGCAGGTGGCATGGCAGACCTTGGCCCTGCTGACAGACCCCGAGATCCCTGTGGTCACCTTGCAAGACATGGGCATCCTGCGTGAGGTCCGCGAACTGGAAAACGGGGAGGGGAATGCACTGGAGGTGGTGATCACCCCCACGTACAGCGGCTGCCCCGCCATGGACCAGATACGGGACGACATCACCAACGCTTTGGCGCGCGTGGGGGTACTGGCCACTGTCACCACCCGGCTGGCTCCCGCCTGGACCACCGATTGGATAAGCCCGGACGCGCGGGACAAACTTCGCGCCTATGGCATCGCCCCCCCAGGCCGCGCAACGCCATGCACCGCAGGCAGGCCAGCCGACACCCAGGTTTTGCGTTTTGTACGGGAAGCGGCACAACCCCAAGACGTTCCTTGCCCCCGGTGCGGATCACACCACACGGTGGAACGGTCACCCTTTGGTTCCACGGCGTGCAAAGCGCTGTACCAGTGCCTCGATTGCCGGGAACCCTTTGATTATTTCAAACCCATCTGATCCCCCGCCAGCCCTCGGAGCCCACACCATGTCTGTCTCCCGTTTTGTGCCCTTGCTTGTGAAACGTGTGACCCCGGAGGCAGCGGGGTCTGTGGCGGTGACCCTGGACATCCCCCCCGCCAAGCGCGCCGATTTCCAGTTTGAGCCTGGGCAATTTTTGACCTTGCAAACCACCTTGAACGGCAACGTGGTGCGCCGCAACTACTCGGTGTGCAGCACCCGCCAGCAACTGCTCGAACACGGTGAGCTGGTGGTCGGCATACGCCCTGTGGCGGGAGGGGTGTTTTCCAACTGGGCAGCCACCACACTCCAGGCAGGTCACACCTTGGAAAGCCTGCCGCCAGACGGTCGGTTCACGGTCAAAAAAACACGCGCGCTGCACCGTGTGGGATTTGCCGCCGGTTCCGGCATCACCCCCATTTTGTCGATTGCGGCCACCACCCTGGAGGAGCAGCCCGGCTCGAAATTCACCTTGGTGTACGGCAACCGCCGCATGGCCAGCGTGATGTTCAACGAGACCTTGCAAGACCTGAAAGACCGCTACCCCGACCGGTTCACCATGGTGCACATTTTGTCGCGCCAGGCACAGGAGGTCCCCTTGCTGGAAGGGCGCATTGACGGTGACAAGGTGCGGGCCCTGGCCGCCACCTTGTTGCCCGCAGCCAGCATGGACGAGGTTTTCATCTGCGGGCCCGAGGCCATGATCACCGCCACGGAAACCGCTCTGCGGGACTTGGGCGTGAACCCTGACCGCATCCGAACCGAGCGCTTCACCTCGCCCACCTTGGAGGCGTTGGCACCAGAGGTCCGCCAACAGGCGGTGCTGGGGCAGACCCATGCGCCGCAAGGCACTGTGGCACTGCGCGTGGTGCTGGACGGCAAAACCCACACCCTGCGCATGGGTCCGCATGAGCACGTGCTCGATGTGGCACTGAACGCAGGTTTGGACCTGCCCTATTCGTGCAAAGGTGGGGTCTGCTGCACCTGCCGCGCCAAGGTGCTGGAGGGTGCAGCCACCATGGACCGCAACTACACGCTGGAACCTTGGGAGATGGCACAGGGTTTTGTGCTCAGTTGCCAAGCCCGCCCCACCACCGATACCTTGGTGCTCAGTTACGACGAGCGTTAAGGCTCGCTCACCAGGTTCTAGGGGTTCCCACGAACCCCGACCGTCGCACAAGGCCGTTAACATCCGGGACCATGTGCCGCCCCCCTGTCACCCGCCCCTCCATTGCCAGAACCGGCTTGCTCGCCATGGCCCTGGCCAGTGGCTTGTGGGGCTGTACAACGCCACCCACACAAACCGGCTCAACAGCCTCAACCGCCGAGCCTGCGCTCGAAAAAACCGCCTGGGCACAGGCTTCAACCTTGACACCCGATGGCCCCAGCCCAGGCTGGCAGCACCAGGTGTTTGGCAACCGGAAACCCAGCCGCTACAAGGCCACCCACCACCAAGGGCGCCCCGCGCTGCTGGCCGAAGGAGCTGGCAACAGCCTGGTGCGGTATAGGGTGCGGGTCGCGGGCGACCGCTTGGACAGGTTGCGGTTTTCTTGGTTTGTCCCACAACTCCACCCCGAATTCGACCTGCAAGACCGCGACAGCGAAGACGCGGTGGCGCGTGTGATCTTGACGTTTGATGGCGACCGCAGAGGGTTCAGCGGCCGCGACCGCCTGCTGTCAGAACTGGCCCAACTGGTGACAGGCGAACCCCTGCCCCACGCCACACTGATGTACGTGTGGGACCACGAACACCCGGTCGATACCGTGTTGGACCACCCATCCACACGGCGGATCAAAATGTTGGTGGTGAAGTCTGGCGGGCGCCGCTTGGGCGAATGGGTAGACCTGCAACGGGACGTTCGAGCCGACTACGAGCGGGCCTTTGGTGAACCCCCACCCACCCTGATTGGCGTGGGGTTGATGACCGACGGCAACAACACGGGCACGGCACCCAAGGCGTGGTACGGACCGGTGGCCCTGGGCACTCGCCGCTGATACGGCCGGCGTTTACAACCCCAAAGCCCGACAAAGCTCCAGGGTCGGGCCGCTTTGGTTCATGGTGTAGAAGTGCAAGCCGGGCACACCGGCGGTGCGCAACTGGTCGCACAAATCGGTCACCACGTCCAAACCAAAGGCCTTGATCGACTCGGTGTCGTCGCCGTAACTTTGCAAGCGCAAGCGGATCCACCGGGGGATCTCGGCCCCACAGCTGTCGGCAAAACGCAGCAGCCCCGCCGCGTTGGTGATGGGCATGATGCCTGGGACCACTGGGACGTCGGCGCCCAGCTTGTAGGCCTCGTCCACGAACCGGAAATAGGCGTCGGTGTTGAAGAAGAACTGCGTGATCGCGGAGTCGGCTCCCGCCTGGACCTTGGCCACATAGGCTTGCAGATCGGCCTGTGGCGACTTGGCCTGGGGGTGGGTCTCGGGGTAGGCCGCCACCTCCAGGTGGAAGTGGTTGCCGGTTTCGGCCCGGATGAAGGCCACCAGGTCCGAGGCGTAGCGGAACTCGCCCATGCCGCCGTAACCGCTGGGCAGGTCCCCGCGCAACGCCACCAAACGCCGGACGCCCATGCCTTTGAACAAGGCCAGCTTGTCGCGCACCGAGTCGCGGGTGGCCCCGACGCAAGTGAAATGGGACGCGCCCTGCTGGCCCTCGTCCTGGATGGCCTGCACGGTTTGCAAGGTCCCATCTTGTGTGGAACCGCCGGCCCCATAGGTCACCGAGCAGAATTCGGGCCGCTGGGCATACAAAGCTTGCCGAACGCCAAGCAACTTCTCGGCGCCCTCGGGGGTCTTGGGGGGGAAAAACTCAAAACTCAGGGGCAGGCCCATACAAAAAACTCCCGGTTGCCATCACCACCGGTGATGGCGCTTTCAAAATAAGCACGCAGCTGCAAGCCGTTCTCGGTACAGGCTTGTGCCATCCGCTCTTGCACCTGCTTGTAACTGGCCGCGTTTTTGACCAACCCGCCTTTGCCGATGTGTTCGGGCTGCAGTTCGAACTGCGGCTTGACCAACATCAGCAACTGGCCATGAGGCCGCAGCAAGGGCAGCAGCGCCGGCCAGACCAGCGTTTGCGAAATGAAAGACAAGTCGCCAACAACCAGGTCGAAAGGGGCAGACGCCGCCTCGCCACCCAGGGCCACCAGGTGCTGTGCCGTGAGCTCGCGCGCGTTGCACTTTTCGATGCACACCACCCGTGGGTCGGCGCGCAACCGCGGGTGCAATTGACCCTGGCCCACGTCCACGCCCACCACCTGGGCCGCGCCGCGCTGCAACAAGCAGTCGGTGAAACCACCGCTGCTCTGCCCGATGTCCAGGCAACGCAGACCGGCCACAGCCAGATCGGTGTGCGCCAGCGCACCGTCGAGCTTCAGTCCACCGCGCGAGACAAAACGCGACTCGGCGGTGTCCAGCAGTTCCAACGCCGCCGTTTCGCGCAACTCTTCACCGTTTTTGGCCACGGCCTTCCAATCGCCGCCAGGCAGCCGCCAGCGCACACCTGCGGCGATCAGCCGCTGGGCCTGCGAACGCGAGGCCGCAAGACCCCGCTCAACTAGCAATTGATCAGCACGCACGGTGTGCGCAGTGCTCAGTACCGGTAAGTGTCGGGCTTGTAAGGGCCTTGCTTGGACACGCCGATGTAAGCAGCCTGCTCGTCGCTCAGCTCGGTCAGCATGGCACCCACCTTTTTCAGGTGCAGGCGGGCCACCTTCTCGTCCAGGTGTTTGGGCAACACGTACACCTGGCCCGGGGCATAACCGTCGGGACGGCAGAACAGCTCGATCTGGGCAATGGTTTGGTTGGCAAACGACGAGCTCATCACAAAGCTGGGGTGGCCGGTGCCGCAGCCCAGGTTGACCAAACGGCCCTTGGCCAGCAGGATGATTTTTTTGCCGTCGGGGAAAATCACGTGGTCCACCTGGGGCTTGATCTCTTCCCAGCGGCAGGTCTCTTCCAGCTTGGCCACCTGGATCTCGTTGTCGAAGTGGCCGATGTTGCAAACGATGGCCTGGTCCTTCATGGCGGCCATATGGTCGTAAGTGATGACGTCCCGGTTGCCGGTGGTGGTGACAAAAATGTCGGCCTTGTCGGCGGCCCATTCCATGGTCACCACCTTGTAGCCTTCCATCGCGGCCTGCAGGGCGTTGATGGGGTCGATCTCGGTCACCCACACCTGAGCGCTGAGCGCACGCAAAGCCTGGGCGGAACCCTTGCCCACGTCACCATAACCGGCCACCACGGCCACCTTGCCGGCGATCATCACATCGGTGGCGCGTTTGATGCCGTCGACCAG
>JBEBBB010000216.1:0-26628 GCA_041158605.1 Pseudomonadota bacterium | reverse complement strand
AAGGTGGCCAAGGTCATGCGTTGCACCTCCAGGGCTTGTATAGTGGCGCTCAAGGCTTTGGCATTTTGGTCCAACCAAAAATGCACGGTTTTGAGCTCTTGGATGCGTTTGTCCAAATCCTCCACACTGAAGGTGGGCGCCACCCAGTGGCCGGGCAAAGCAGCCCCAGTGGCACCCGTGGCCTGTTTGGCCAGGTTTTGTAAAAACTCAAAACCCGGTACGTATTTGCCAAAAGCGCCAAGGTCGGGCGTGTCCATCAAGGGCTCCTATAAGGGTGTCAGACACCCAAGAATGCCACAGCTTGCCCTGCCCCAACAGGGGGTTGGCCACCGCTGGTATGCTGGTATCCATGCGCAGCTTGTTCCATTTGGCTTTTCACGTCACCGACCTCGACACCGCCCGGGCTTTTTATGGTGGGGTTTTGGGGTGCACGGAGGGGCGCAGCACCGACACCTGGGTGGACTTCGACTTTTTTGACCACCAGATCTCCCTGCACCTGGGCACCCCGTTCGCCACCACCCTGACGGGCCGGGTGGGCGAACACCTGGTGCCCATGCCGCACTTTGGCCTGGTGCTGCCCTTGCCGGCGTGGCAAGACATGGCAGAGCGCCTTAAACGGGCTGGAACCGCGTTTGTGTTGCCACCCCAGGTGCGCTTTGAGGGCGAGCCGGGTGAGCAGTGGACCCTGTTTTTTCTGGACCCTTTTGGCAACCCCATTGAGGTCAAAGGGTTCCGGGACATGGACGGGGTCTACGCCGCCTGAGGCGCACACCCCGAGGGGCCTGGGCTTCAGCGGGCCAGAGGTGCAATGGTCTGGTCGATGGCGCCAAACAAGGTCTGCCCGTCTTTGCCCTTCATCTCGATGCGGATGGTGTCTCCAAACCGCATGAATGGGGTGGTCGGTTTGCCGTCTTGGATGGTTTCGATGCAGCGTTTTTCGGCGATGCAGCTGTAGCCCTTGGGCCATTCTGGGCGGCCGTTCACCTCCACACCCTTGTTGCTGACGGTACCACTGCCGACGATGGACCCGGCACGGACGTTGCGGGTTTTGCAGATGTGGGCGATCAGTTGGCCAAAATGGAAGGTCATTTCTGGTCCGGCATCACACATCCCCACCTTGCGCCCGTTCCAGGTGGACTGCAGGGTCAGGTTCACCCGGCCGTGGTCCCACGCGTCGCCCAGTTCGTCCAGGGTGATGGCCACGGGGCTGAAAGCGGTGGCTGGTTTGCTCTGGAAAAACCCAAAACCCTTGGCCAGTTCAGCCGGGATCAGGTTGCGCAACGACACGTCGTTGGCGAGCATGACCAAACGGATACCCTCCAAAGCCTGATCAGGGCTGCTGCCCATGGCCACATCGCCGGTCACCACAGCGATCTCGGCTTCAAAATCGATTCCAAACTCTTCGCTGGGCACCACCACCGGATCGGTCGGGCCAACGAAGTCATCGCTGCCCCCTTGGTACATCAGGGGATCGGTGTAGAAGCTGGCCGGCACCTCGCTTTGGCGGGCGGCCCGCACCAACTCCACGTGGTTGATGTAAGCCGAGCCATCGGCCCACTGGTAGGCCCGTGGCAAGGGGGCCATGCACATGGTTGGGTCAAACGGGAAGGCATGGCGGGCCTTGCCTTGGTTCAAGGCGACGTAAAGGTCTTGCAACTGGGGCGCGATGAAGTTCCAGTCATCCAGAGCCTGCTGAAGCCGGTGGGCGATACCGGTCGCATAATGGGCGGTGCTGAGGTCGCGCGAGACCACGACCAGTTGTCCATCGCGCGAACCGTCTTTGTAAGTGGCCAGTTTCAAGGGGTGTCTCCGGGCGCCACTCGGGGTGGCCAAGGTTGAAAATTACGGATAGTGAAATTTATTCACCTATTCGAAACACCAATTCTAGTGCAACTTCACGTTTTTGGCGAACCCATGCAAGCCGCACCCCCGCTTGACCCCAGCAGCGATGACCACGACGAGCCCTCGGGCCAGGAGCCTGTGCGGGCGGGTATCCAATCTGTGGAGGTGGGTTTTGCCCTGCTGGCCGTGATGGCCCAGGCCCCAGGGCCCATGATGCTGCGAGACCTGGCCGCTGCGGCGGGCATGAGCGCGGCCAAGGCCCACCGCTACTTGGTCAGCTTCCAGCGGCTGGGGTTGGTGGCCCAGGACCCGCAAAGCACCCGTTACGATCTGGGCCCTGCGGCCCTGCGCCTGGGCTTGGCCAGCTTGAGCCGCCTGGACCCGGTGCGCTTGGCCCGTGAGCGGGTGGACGCTCTGCTCACAGAAACCGGCCACACCATGGCGATTGCCGTTTGGGGCAACCAAGGGCCCACCATCGTCCATTGGTCGGAAGCCCCTCAAACCGTGCCCGTATCGTTGCGCCTGGGTGATGTGATGCCTTTGTTGACATCCGCCACGGGGCGGTGTTTTGCAGCCTTTATGCCAGACGGTGGCGGACGCGACGCCCACCGGCTCCAAGCCATGCTGGAAGCCGAATTGGCCCGGGCGCAACACCACCCCCACCCCGACGTGCCCCACAACTGGGCGGCTGTGCAAGCGCTGCTGCAAGACACCCGACAACGGGGCCTGGCCCGGGTGGTGAACAGTTTGGTCAGCGGGGTCGCGGGGTTTTGTGCACCGGTGTTCGACTCGCAAGGCCATTTGGCTTTGGGTGTTGTGGTGCTGGGCTCTTTGGCCACGTTCAACAGCGACTGGAACAGCCCTGTGGCGCAAGCCTTGTTGGCCTGCACGCAACAACTCAGCAAGGATCTGGGCCATGCACCTTGACCACCACCCCTCTCGACGCTTGAAGGTGCGCCCCCTGGCGCGGCGCCTGGCTTGGGCATGTGGCCTGGTTTGCGGCGCGGGCCTGAATGCCTGGGCGTTTCCCTCAGCCGGGCAGTGGTCTTACAAGGTCAGCGGGCAAACCAGGGGCATACCCTACACGGCACAGGCCCAGCTGGAGTGGCAACCCCAGGGCACCCGCTACACCGCCCGCATGGAGGTCAAAGCCCTGCTGGTCGGCTCGCGCCGCCAGACCAGCGAGGGTTTGCTGGGCGCTCAAGACCTGCAACCCCAGTTGTTCATTGACCAGCGCAAACACCCCAAAAAGGTGGTCTTGGACACGGCACAACAATCGGTGCGGTTTGAAGAGAACGGGCAAACCACACCCATGCCCACGGGCACCCAAGACCGCTTGAGCCTGTTTTTTCACCTCGGACACCGCTACCAGCAACCCGGGCCATCGGCTGTGGGACAACGCTGGACCGTGCCGGTGGTGGGCACCACTGGTCTAGAACAGTGGACTTTTGTGGTCCACAGTGGTGAGGTTGCCGGGCAAGTTCGGTTCAGCCGCCTGCCCCGCCACGCGGGTGACCAGACCCTGGATATCTGGTACGCCAAAGAAACCGCTGCCGTGCCCACCCGGATACGCCTGACCTCAAGCGATGGCGACCACGCCGATCAGGTGTTGGTCAAACCTTGAAACCACCCCAAACGCCCTCAAATCTGGGGCAGGGTTGGTGGGTTGTGCACACCACACCACACACCGCTTGCAGGGTTATACCGTTTCGAGGACATTTGAACCATGAACATGCTCTACGACTCCGACTCGTTTGCCGTGCTTCACATCTTCGCCAATGGCGTGCCTGCTGGTGGTGATGCCGTTCCGGCCGGACCCCAGATGCCTCGCCATGGTTTTGAGATTGTGGACAAACGCTCGGGCAAAGAGCTCTACCTAGACGGCTCTTGGGCGGAGATGTTCCAGTTGCAAATCCAAGCCTGGCAACACAACACCCCCACCCAAGAAGAGGTCGAAAACACCCTTGAGGGATACGCCACGCTGGCGCAAACCCCCGTGGTCGTCCACTGACACCTGGGCACCCAGCCCTGGGTCAATCTTCAAGCAGCGCGCGCAGCATCCACGCGGCTTGCTCGTGCACCGTCAGACGCTGCACCAAAATGTCGGCAGTGGGTTCGTCGCTGGCTTTGTCCACCACCGGTAGCAAACCACGGGCGGTGCGGGCCACGGCCTCGTGGCCTTGGGCCAAGATGCGCACCATCTCCAGCGCCTTGGGGGGTGTGCCCGGGGCGTCGGGCAAAGAACTCAACTGGCCAAACGCGGCGTAAGAGCCGGGAGCCACGTGACCCAGTGAGCGGATGCGCTCGGCAATCGGGTCCACGGCGTTCCACAACTCGGTGTACTGGTCCATGAACATGGTATGCAGGCTATTGAACATGGGCCCCGTCACGTTCCAATGGAAGTTGTGGGTGGTCAGGTACAGCGTGTAGGTGTCGGCCAACAGGTGGCTCAGGCCCTGGGCGATGGCTGCACGGTCTTTGGCACCAATACCGATCTGGATACCGGGTTGGGCTTTGGTGGGCGTTTTTTTGGCCATGGGTACTCCTCGGGGTAAAAACACCATCTTAACGGTACGATTGCACACATGACCACACCACCGCTGCGCGCCCCCACCGCCACCCAGACCACCCGGGCGCGCCTGCGGGGGTGGGCATGGGCTCTGGTGCTTGTGGGAGCGGCACTGCAGACCGGGTGTGCAACGACCACGCCCCCGGCCACACCTTCTGGTTTGCCTGGGCACACAGCAGCCCTGCTGCCTGCGCCGGTCATCATTCTGGGTGAACAACACGACGCCGACACCCACCAGCGCTGGCACACCCAGGTGGTGGGCCAGCTGGCGCAACAGCAACAACTGGCGGCGCTGGTCATGGAAATGGCTGAAACCGGACGTGACACCCGGGGCTTGGGACCGCAGGCCAGTGAGACAGACGCCCAGTCCGCCCTGAACTGGGACAACCGTGGTTGGCCCTGGGAACGGTATGGGCCCGTGGTCATGGCGGCGGTTCGAGCCGGGGTGGTGGTCTGGGGCGGCAATCTGCCACGCCCAGACCTGCCCAGCACCCTCAGCGACACCCGAATCGATAACTGGCTGGACGCCGCCACCGTGGCCCACCACCGCGCGGCCATCGAGGCCAGCCATTGCGGGCTTTTACCTGCCGCCCAAATCCCTCGAATGGCACGGGTGCAGCTGGCCCGGGACCGGGCCATGGCCCAGGTGGTCGGTCGGGTGTGGCGGCCAGGTCAGGTGGTGGCGCTGGTAACGGGCAACGAACACGCCCGCTCAGACACAGGGGTCCCCAGGCACCTGGCGCTGCTGCCCCCACCTTGGCCACAGACCGCCGGCCCCGTCCGGGTGGTCCACATGCGGACGGCACCGCTCGATCCTGAACGCGGCCCGCAGCCATCAGACCCCATGGCAGCCACCACCACCTGGGTGTCTGAACCCTTGCCCCCACAAGACCACTGCGCCAGCCTGCGCCGGCTCATGCCCGGCCCAGCCCGCTCGCCTTAACGGTGGGGCCAATGCTGCGACAATGGTTGCCATGAAAGACACCTACGTACTCACCTTGTCTTGCAAGGACAAGCCGGGCATCGTGCATGCCGTATCGGGCTTTTTGCTGGAACATGGCAGCAACATCGAAGAAGCCGCCCAGTACAACGACCACGACACCGGTCTGTTTTTTATGCGGGTGCAGTTTGTGTGCCAGCGCCACTCCCCAGACGACCTAACAACCTCGGTGCGCTTGTTCGCCCAAGCCCATGAGATGGATTGGCACCTCAACCCGCTGAACCAGCCCATGCGGACCGTGATCATGGTCAGCCAACAAGGGCACTGCCTGAACGACCTGCTGTTCCGTTGGAAATCCGGCCTCCTGCACCTGGACATCCGGGCCATCATCAGCAACCACCGCAGTTTTTACCAGCTGGCGGCCAGCTACAACATCCCTTTTCACCACATCCCCGTCACCGCCGACACCAAGGCGGATGCCGAGGCCAAACAGCTGGAAGTGGTGCGCAGCGAACAGGCCGAGCTGGTGGTGCTGGCCCGCTACATGCAAGTGCTCTCCGATGGCATGTGCAAAGCCCTGTCTGGCAAAGCGATCAACATCCACCACAGCTTTTTGCCCAGCTTCAAGGGCGCGAAACCCTACTACCAGGCACACGACCGTGGCGTTAAATTGATCGGTGCCACCGCCCACTACGTGACCGCAGATCTGGACGAAGGTCCCATCATTGAACAAGATGTGGCCCGTGTGGACCACACCCACACCGTTGACGACCTGACCGCCCAGGGCCGTGACACCGAAAGCCAGGTGTTGGCCCGTGCCGTGAAGTGGCACAGCGAACACCGGGTGCTGCTCAACGGCCACAAAACCGTGGTTTTCCGCTGACGCGACCATGGCATTGCGCATCCCCCCCATCCAGTGCCTGTTGACCTTCGAGGCCTTGGCGCGGTTGCGCAGTGTCACCCAGGCCGCCGAAGAGTTGTGCGTGACGCCCAGCGCGGTGAGCCACCGGGTGAAACAACTGGAACAGGTGATCGGGACCAAGTTGTTTGGCCGGGCCGATTTTTCGCTGACCAGCGAGGGCAGCGAGTACCTGGCCCATGTCAGAGAAGGCCTGGCCTCGCTGCAGCGTTTCCCCAGCGATGCCGCACCCGCAGGCCGGCGCAAACTGAAGCTGGCGGTCACCCCCACATTCGCCCGATCGATCTTGATGCCACGCTTGCGGCAGTTTGCAGAAGCCTACCCCGAAATCGATCTCACCTTGCAGGTCAGCATCCCTTTGTTGGATGTGGTGGCCGAGGACGCCGACCTGACCATCCGGTTTGGCACCGGCCGTTACGCCGATGTCGAACACACCTGCGTGCTCAAAGACGAGATCACCCCACTGGCCGCGCCCGGGTTTGTGCGTGAGTTTGGGCCTTTTGACCACCCCAACGACTTGCTCGGCATACCACTGCTGCGCAGCCCATTGGAACCTTGGCGCACCTGGTTTGCGGCGCACCAACAAGATTGGCCTGAACCGATAGACGGGTCACAGTTCAATGACATCGGTTTGATGTGTGACGGCGCGGCTGCGGGCATGGGGGTGGGCTTGTTGCGGCTGAAACTGGCGGCCCCCTGGCTGGAGGATGGGCGCTTGGTGCGCTTGTTCAACAACCAGGTGCCCAGCCCCCACGCGCACTACCTGTGCTGGCGCACCGGCACCATGGACCGTTGGGAATGCGCGGCTTTTGCCCAGTGGCTTAAACAGGCGGTGGTCTGATGGCTCAACCTCTGCGCGCGCAGCTGCGCCAACTGTCACTGCAACCCTGGTTGTTGCCCACACTGGCTGCGATATTGCTGGCGCTGGGCGGTTACATGGTCTGGTTCATCTACACCTCAGCCCGGGAGGTGGTGCAGACCTACGCCGAAGACATGGCCCGCAAACAAGCCGAGACCATCAGCCATTTCCGGGACTTTTACTCCACCACCATTTTGCCCAGGGCACAACGCCAAGGGGCCGACATCACCCGTGACGCCGGTGCAGACGGGGGCTTGCCGCTGCCCGCCACCATGATGATCGACTTGGGCCACTACCTCTCAAAAACCCAGTCGGGCCACACCGTGGCGCTGTTCAGCGATCAGCCCTTTCCTTGGCGGGCCGAGAGCCGGCGCCTGGATGCGTTTCAAACCGAAGCCCTGCTCCATTTACGCCGCAACCCCGACAACCCTTACGTCAGGGAGGAATTGGTGGGCGACACCTTGGTGCTGCGGTACGCACAGGCCGACCGGATGAAAGCCGCTTGTGTGCAATGCCACAACAGCTACCCTGGCTCCCCCAAAACCAACTGGCAGGTGGGTGACATCCGGGGCGCCCTGGAAATCACCCTGCCAGTCAAAAACTGGCAGTCGGCCGCCACAGGCGTGTTGCACCAGACCTTCACCATATTGGTCGGGGTGGTGCTGCTGGGTCTGATGGTGGTCTGGATCGCCACCAGCCGGCTCCAACGGTCGCTGCGGATGTCTCAGGACTTGCATGGCGAAAAAGAGATACGCAACCTGCAACTGCGACGGGAGATCGAAGAGCGGCAAGCGGTGGAACGGCACTTGCGCTTGAGCGAGTCCAAACTCAACAGCATTTTTGACTCGGCCCCAGAGGGTATCGTGGTGATAGACACCCACGGCCGCATCATCCAGGCCAACACAGCGGCTGCCACCATGTTTGGCCACGATCCCGATGGCCTGTTGGGACAGAACGTGGCGATCCTGATGGCCCCGCCCCAACGCGAGCAACACCAGCACGATATCGCCGTTTACCTGCAAACCGGTGTCCAACACATGTTGAACCGGCCTCGGGTGGTCACCGGTTACCGGCGCGACGGGAGTGCGTTCCCGCTGCGCTTGTCGGTCACTGAAACCCGGGTCGATGACGAGCTGTACTTCACGGGTTTGATGCAAGACTTCACCCAAATCCAGCAGACCCAAGACCAGCTGATCGACGCCAAAAACAAGGCCGAGGTGGCCAACCGCCTCAAGAGCGAGTTTTTGGCGAATATGAGCCACGAGATCCGCACCCCCATGAACGGGATCGTGGGCATGACCCAATTGGTGTTGGACACCGAGTTGACCCCCGAACAACGCGAGCACCTGGGGCTGGCCCGCGAATCCGCCGAGCACCTGCTGCACATCATCAACGACATCTTGGATTTTTCCAAAATGGAGTCGGGGGCGTTGGAGCTGCACGCCGCCCGGGTGATCCCCGAGCAGGTGCTGCGCCACACCGTGCGGTCTTTGCAAACCAGCGCCATGGCCAAAGGCCTGCACCTGAGCTACCAGTGCGCCCCTGACGTTCCCACCGAAGTGCTGCTAGACCCCGTGCGCTTGCGGCAAATTCTGACCAACCTGATCGGCAACGCCATCAAGTTCACCCTCCAGGGGGGTGTGCACATCGATGTCCAAAAAGGCCCAGATGGCCCCGACGCCCAGTCCGTGACCTTGGCTTTTGCCGTGACAGACACCGGCATCGGTTTTGAGCCCAGCAAAGCCGAAACCTTGTTCGATGCTTTCACACAAGCCGATGGGTCCATCACGCGTACCTTTGGGGGCACAGGGCTGGGGCTGGCCATCACCCGCCGTTTGGTGGAACTGATGGGCGGGCGCATCACAGCAGAAGGTAAACCGGGGCAGGGAGCGGTGTTCCGCTTCACACTGGAAAGCCGTTTGCCCAGCGCCCAAGACTCGGTAGCAGATGGGGAGAACGACCTCCAAGCGGCACCTGAAATGAGGTCGCTGCACATCTTGTTGGCCGAAGACCACCCGGTGAACCAAAAGCTGGCAGGGCTGCTGTTGAAAAAAATGGGACACACCCACCAACTGGCACAAGACGGCGGCGAGGCCTTGAACCTGCTCGACAAAGAGCGGTTTGACCTGGTGTTGATGGACGTGATGATGCCTGGCATCGATGGTTTGAGCGCCTTGGCCCAGCTGAGGGCCCGCGAGGCCGCTGGACAACCCCACACCCCAGTGCTCATGGTGACCGCGCATGCCATGGTGGGCGACCGCGAACGTTTTGTGGCGGCGGGGGCAGACGGGTATGTGGCCAAACCCATTGTGGCCACCCAACTGGAAGCGGAGATACGCCGGGTGATGAGCGTGGCCCCGGGTGTGGCCCCGGGTGTCGCCCCAGGTGCAGGGGCTTAGGCCGGTTTCACAAAACGCTGCAGGATTTTTCACACCACAGGCCGGGCCTTGCCCTAAACTGGACGGGCCATGAACACCCCTCCACCCCCACCCGCTGTTGACCGCACCGCCCGACAAACCGAGGTGGTGCAGGCCCTGCGGGCCGTGCTGCCGGCCCACGCACTGCTCTATACCCTGGAAGACACCGTACCCTACGAGTGTGACGGCCTGACCGCCTACCGCGAACGCCCCCTGGCCGTGGCCTTGCCCGAAAACGGCGAGCAGGTACAGGCAGTGCTCAAGGCCTGCCACCGGCTGCAGGTACCGGTCGTGGCGCGGGGGGCGGGCACCGGGCTGTCGGGAGGGGCTATGCCCCACGCCATGGGGGTGACACTCTCTTTGGCCAAGTTCAACCGCATCCTGCACATCGACCCGATGGCCCAAACCGCCCGGGTACAAGCGGGTGTCCGCAACCTGGCCATTTCAGAGGCGGCGGCCCACCACGGGCTGTATTACGCCCCCGATCCCAGCAGCCAAATCGCCTGCACGATAGGTGGCAATGTCGCGGAAAACTCGGGTGGTGTGCACTGCCTCAAATACGGCCTCACCTTGCACAACGTGTTGCAGGTTCAGGGGTACACCATAGAGGGCGAGGCCATCACCTTTGGCAGTGCTGCCCTAGACACCCCTGGGCTGGACTTGCTCCCCCTGGTGGTGGGCAGTGAAGGCATGTTGGCCATCACCACCGAAGTGCTGGTCAAGTTGGTTCCCAAACCCCAGCTGGCGCGCTGCATCATGGCCAGTTTTGACGATATCCGCCGGGCGGGTGATGCGGTCGCGGCGGTCATTGCGGCAGGCATCATCCCCGCGGGTTTGGAAATGATGGACAAACCCATGACCGCAGCGGTCGAGGATTTTGTCCACGCGGGTTACGACCTCGACGCAGAAGCCATTCTGTTGTGCGAAAGCGATGGCACCCCCGAAGAGGTGGAAGAAGAAATAGGCCGCATGAGCGAGGTGCTCCGGGGATGCGGTGCCACCGCCATCGCCGTGAGCCGCGACGAAGCCGAACGCCTGCGTTTCTGGAGTGGGCGCAAAAACGCCTTCCCGGCCAGCGGGCGCATCAGCCCCGACTACATGTGCATGGACTCCACCATACCGCGCAAGCGTTTGGCGGACATTTTGCTGGCGATACAAGCCATGGAAAAAACCTACGGGCTGCGTTGCGCCAATGTGTTCCATGCGGGCGACGGCAACCTCCACCCCTTGATCCTGTTTGATGCCAACGACCCCGACCAGCTGCGCCGCTGCGAACTGTTTGGCGCCGATATTTTGGAAACCAGCGTTGCCATGGGTGGCACCGTGACCGGCGAACACGGCGTGGGTGTGGAGAAACTCAACAGCATGTGTGTGCAGTTCAGCGCCGAGGAGAACGCACAGATGCTGTCGATCAAACGGGCGTTTGACCCGGCTGAACTGCTCAACCCGGGCAAGGTGATACCCACACTGCACCGGTGTGCCGAGTACGGCAAGGTGTTGGTGCGCGCGGGGCAACTCGCCCACCCCCACCTGCCCCGTTTTTGACACCGACCAGAATGGCGCGAACCGCCCGCGCCCAGGGGTGGGATGCGTTACAGTTGCCCAATGAAGCTGTCGCCCCCAGACGACCATCTGCCGGAGTCTTTTTTTAACACCTTGTACGCTGAAGGCGCCGGGGTGTTGCCTGCGCTGGACGCCGCCCCCCCCAGTGATGCGCTGGAGCGGCTGCTGGACAACAGCCCCACCGCCATGCTGGCCTTGAACCCAGGGTTGCAGTGCCTGTGGTGCAACCGTGCGGCCCACCGCTGGGTGCGCCCAGAGGCCACGCCACCCGGCACCACCGCGCCGACTGGGCTGCTACAAGACGTGTTGCACGCGGCCCTGCTAGAGGCCCTGCTGCCCCATTTGGCACCCGCCTTGCGGGGACTGGCCCATGCGTTTGTAACCCCTTTGGACCACCCCTCCGACGGTACCCGGTGGCTGGATGTGCAAGTGGGCCCCGATTGGACAGGCGGCAGGGTGGTGGGCCTGCACGTACACTGGCGCGACGTCACTGCGGACCACACCCGGCACGCCCAACAGCAGGCAGACAACCTGGCCCTGGCCGCGGCCGTTCAAGCGCATGCGGTCCAACTCGATGCCAGCGAAAAACGGTTTCGGCTGATGGCGGCGGGGCTTCGAGACGCCGCCATTGTGTTCCTGGACCCGCAGGGCCAGGTGGTGGATTGGCCGCCCAGTGCCCAAGCCTTGTTGGGCCATTCTGCGGCAGAGGTGTTGGGCTTGCCCCTGCCAGCACTGGACCACGGTGCACACGATGACACGGTGGCCGCGCTGGAGCGCGCTGCCCTGCTGGGCCAATGCGAGACCAAAGGGTGGCGCCAGCACCAAAACGGTCAACGCCTGTGGATACACACGGTTTTGACCGCCTTGCACGACACCGACACCGGTGAATCCCAGGGGTACTCGTGTTTGATGCGTGACATGACCGAGGTGCAACGGCTCGAGGACCTGCTGCGCGAACTCAACCACGACCTCGAACGCCGGGTGGCCGAGCGCACCCAACAGCTGCAAGACATCAACACCGATTTGGAAGCGTTTTCTTACTCGGTGTCACACGACCTGCGCGCGCCTTTGCGCCATGTGGGCAGTTTTGTGGCCTTGTTGCGCGAGAGCTTGCCCGCCGACACCACGCCCACGGTACAACGGCACCTGGACACCATCGCCCATGCCGCCACCCACATGGGGCAATTGATCGACGGCTTGCTGGCTTTCTCCAAGCTGGGCAGGGCCGCACTGAACCTGCGCCAGGTGTCGTTGCAAGACCTGTTGTTGTCCAGCCTGAACCGCGTGCAGCACGACCCCACCCTGGTGCGCCCGGGGCATCAAGTGGTCTGGGACTTGGCACCCGACCTGCCCCAGGTTTTGGGTGACGGGCTGCTGCTCAGCCAGGTCTGGGACAACCTTTTGTCCAACGCGCTGAAATACTCCCGCCCGCGCGAACCCGCCCGCATCCAAATAGGCTGGCGCGCGAGTTCACCTGGCCAAGTGGAACTGTTTGTTACCGACAACGGTGTGGGCTTTGACCCGCGCCAAGCCAGCCAGTTGTTTGGGGTGTTTCAGCGCTTGCACAAACCCCAGGCATTTGAGGGCACGGGCATCGGCCTGGCCTTGTGCCGCCGGATTGTTGAACGCCACGGTGGTCGCATTTGGGCCGAGAGCGCGCTGGACCAGGGCAGCACCTTCGGCTTTAGCCTGCCAGTGGCCTGAGCGACCCGGGGTGCTCAGCCCCTGGACCCAAAAACCGCCCGCCCCACACGCACCAGGGTGCTGCCACTGGCTACCGCTGCCTCCAAATCATCGCTCATGCCCATGGACAAGGTGTCCAAACCCAAACCCTGGCGGTTCAATTCATCAAACAAGGCGCGTACACGGCCCAACACCTCACACGCTGCGGCGGGATCAGCCGCTGGCTCGGGGATGGCCATCAGACCGCGCAAACGCAAACGGGGCAAGACCACAACCGCCTGTGCCAAAGCCAACAGCTCTGGGGGCGCCACACCCGATTTGTTGGCCCCACCATCCACGTTCACCTGCAGACACACCTGCAAAGGGGGCAGCTCTGGGGGGCGCTGCTCGCTCAAGCGCTGGGCGGTTTTGAGCCGGTCCACCGACTGCACCCAGTCAAAATGGGTCGCCACCAAGCGGGTTTTGTTGCTTTGCACCGGGCCTATGCAATGCCACTCCAGGTCGGGGTGGCCGGCTTGGCGCAAGGCCAACACCTTGTCCACCCCCTCTTGCACGTAGTTCTCGCCGAAGGCCCTCTGGCCGGCCGCCACGGCGGCCAGAACCGCCTCAGGGCCAAAGGTCTTGGAGACCGCCAGCAGCTGCACAGCCCCAGGCGGGCGGCCTGCTTGGGCACAGGCCTGCGCGATGCGGGCCTGCACCTGTTGGAGATTGCCTGAAATCATTGACATAATGGACGATCAAACCTCAAGGGATCCGGGATGGACATCACGCAACTGCTCGCTTTCAGCACCAAAAACAAAGCCTCTGACCTCCACCTCTCGGCCGGTTTGCCACCCATGATACGGGTGCACGGCGACGTGCGGCGCATCAACGTCGACCCGCTGGACCACAAACAGGTCCACGCCATGATTTACGACATCATGAACGACGCCCAGCGCAAGGCCTACGAAGAGTTCCTGGAAGTGGACTTTTCTTTTGAGATCGAAGGACTGGCGCGGTTCCGGGTCAACGCCTTCAACCAAAACCGGGGCGCGGCCGCCGTGTTCCGGACCATCCCGTCCAAAATCCTGACCCTGGAACAGCTCAACGCCCCCAAAATTTTTGGGGAGCTGGCGCTCAAGCCCCGCGGGATGGTGCTGGTGACCGGCCCGACCGGCTCCGGCAAATCCACCACCTTGGCGGCCATGGTGAACCACCTGAACGAAAACGAATACGGCCACGTGCTCACCATCGAAGACCCGATCGAGTTTGTGCACGAGTCCAAAAAGTGCCTGGTCAACCAGCGCGAGGTGGGGCCCATGACCCACAGCTTCTCCAACGCCCTGCGCTCAGCCTTGCGCGAAGACCCCGACGCCATTTTGGTGGGTGAGATGCGCGACCTGGAAACGATCCGTTTGGCCATGACCGCCGCCGAAACCGGGCACTTGGTGTTCGGTACCTTGCACACCTCCAGCGCGGCCAAAACGATAGACCGTATCGTGGACGTGTTCCCCCCAGAAGAAAAAGAAATGGTGCGGGCCATGTTGTCGGAGTCGCTGCAGGCGGTGATCTCCCAAACGCTGTGCAAAACCAAGGACGGCAATGGCCGGGCCGCCGCCCACGAGATCATGATCGGCACCAGCGCCATCCGCAACCTGATCCGCGAAAACAAAGTGGCACAGATGTACTCGTCCATCCAAACCGGCAACGGTTTTGGCATGCAGACCCTGGACCAAAGCCTGGCCGATCTGGTGCGCCGCAACGTGATCAGCGCTGCCGAAGCCCGCAGCAAGGCCAAAATGCCCGAAAACTTCCCTGGCTAACACGCCCTCAGGAGCCCGCCACATGGAACGCGATCAAGCCAGCAAGTTCGTCAACGACCTGCTCAAGTTGCTGGTCAGCCGCAACGGCAGCGACCTGTTCCTCACCGCCGACTTTCCGCCGGCCATCAAGGTCGATGGCATGGTCACCCGGGTGTCGCCCCAACCGCTGTCGGGCAGCCACACCCAGGCCCTGGCACGTGCGATCATGAACGACCGCCAATCGGCCGAATTTGAGCGCACCAAAGAGTGCAATTTCGCCATCTCCCCTGGCGGTATCGGTCGCTTTCGGGTGAATGCGTTTGTGCAAATGGGCAAGGTGGGTCTGGTGATGCGGACCATCGCCTCCAAAATCCCCACCATCGACGACCTGGGCCTGCCCCCGGTGCTCAAAGACGTGACCATGACCAAACGGGGTCTGGTGGTGGTGGTGGGCGGCACGGGCTCGGGCAAATCCACCACCCTAGCAGCCATGGTGGACTGGCGCAACGAAAACGCCCACGACCACATCGTTACCGTGGAAGACCCCGTGGAATTTGTGCACCAGCACAAAAACAGCATCGTGACCCAGCGTGAAATCGGCCTGGACACCGACTCCTGGGAAGCCGCGCTGAAAAACTCCTTGCGGCAGGCCCCCAACGTGATCCTGATGGGCGAGATCCGCGACCGTGAAACCATGGAGCATGCGATCGCGTTTTCAGAGACCGGCCACCTGGCCATGGCCACACTGCACGCCAACAGCGCCAACCAAGCACTGGAGCGCGTCCTGAACTTTTTCCCCGAGGAGCGCCACCCCCAACTGCTCAAGGATTTGTCCCTCAACCTGCGCGGCATGATTTCGCAGCGGCTCATCCCCAAACAGACCGGCAAAGGCCGACACGCGGTGATGGAAGTCCTGCTCAACAGCCCCTTGATCGCCGACCTGATCCAAAAAGGCGAGATCAACGAGATCAAAGAGGTGATGAAACGCAGCCGCCAAGAGGGCATGCAGACCTTTGACCAGGCCCTGTTTGACGCCTTTGAGGCCCACGCGATTTCGTACGACGATGCGGTGCGCAACGCCGATTCGCAAAACGATCTCAAACTCCAAATCAAACTCAGCAGCCAACGGGCCAAGTCCACCGACCTGGCCGCAGGCACAGAACACCTGACCATTGTGTAACCCCCATGAACGCTCCCCGCACCTACGACCCCACACCTCCTCAAAACGTGGCCTTTTTGGGCTTGGGCGTGATGGGGGCTCCGATGGCGGGCCACCTGGCCCGCGCCGGCCACCAGGTCACGGTTTACAACCGCACGCCCGCCAAGGCGCACGCCTTTGTGCAAGCCCACCCGGGCAGCCGTATGGCCCACACCCCCCGCGAGGCCGCACAAGGCGCTGCCTTGGTGTTCGCCTGTGTGGGCAACGACGACGACCTGAGGGCCGTGGTGCTCGGTCCTGACGGGGCCTTCGCCGGCATGGCGAGCGACGCCGTGCTGGTGGACCACACCACCGCCTCGGCCAACGTGGCCCGCGAGCTCTACGCCGTGGCCCGCGAACGCGGCCTGCACTTTGTGGACGCGCCGGTATCGGGTGGCCAAGCCGGTGCCGAAAACGGCGCCCTGACCGTGATGTGTGGTGGCGACACCGCTGCCTTTGAACGCGCCCAGGTGGTGGGCATGGCCTTTTCCAAAGCGTTCACCCGGATGGGTGAGAGTGGTGCGGGTCAATTGACCAAAATGGTCAACCAGATCTGCATCGCAGGCTTGGTGCAGGGCTTGAGCGAAGCGGTGGCCTTTGGGCAAAACGCCGGGCTGGACATGGCGCAGGTGCTCCAGGTGATAGGCAAGGGTGCCGCCCAAAGCTGGCAAATGGACAACCGGGGCCACACCATGGTGGCCGACCGGTTCGACTTTGGTTTTGCGGTGGACTGGATGCGCAAAGACCTGGGGCTGGTCATGGACGAGGCGCGCCGAAACGGTTCGCGCCTGCCCGTCACGGCCTTGGTGGACCAGTTTTACGCCGACGTGCAGGCCATGGGCGGCCAGCGTTGGGACACCTCCAGCCTGGTCAAACGCCTGCGCTGAAGGCGCTCAGCGTGCCGGTTGCGCTTTGGCGTCGGAGGCTGGGGCCGCTGCTGGCGCGGGTTGCATGCGCTTGAGATCGTCTTCGCTGATCACCTCAAACACGCGCACCACCCGCTGCACCCCAGACACCCCCCGGGTGACCTCGGTGGCCCGGTCGGCTTCGCGCTGGGTGACCCGGCCCATCAAATAGACGGTGCCCCGCTCGGTCACCACCTTGTAAGCGCTAGAGACCAAATCCCGGGCGTCCACAAAAGACGCCTTCACTTTGGCCGTGACCAGGGTGTCCGATGAACGTTGACTCAAAGACGCGGGGGCCTGCACCGCCAACTCGTCCACAATTTGTTGCACGTTTTCCACCTGGGACAACAAACGGGCAGCGGTGGCCTTGTCTTGGGCCGTGGGCACATCACCCGTGAGCAGCACGCGGCGGTTGAAGCTGGTAACCACCAAGCGGGCCCGGTCGCCAAACTGGGCGCTCAACACGTTGTTGGCGCGCAGCTCGATGTTTTGGTCTTCGAGTTGGGTACCACTGGTGCGCCGGTCGGTCAGCACCAACGCCGTACCCACCGCGCCTCCCACCACCAAGGGTGCACAACCCACCAAGGTGCCCAGCACCAGCACAGCGCCCACCACTTGGCGCCAAGCCAAAGCGCTTGGCCGTTTCAACCCATTCGATGTCATGTTTCGGTCTCCGGTTCGGTGTTATCACCCAACAAAAGGGCGTCTACACCATCACACACGCAATGCAGCACGATCTGCTGCACCTCTTGCACACGCGGCACCCGCTCGCTGGGCACCGCCACCAACACATCCGTGTCTTTGAGGGCCTGGCCCAGCAGGCCAGGACGGGCACCACACAGGGCCACCACGGTCATTTCACGGCCATGTGCCGCTTCGATGGCAGCCAGTATCTCAGGCGTGGGATCGGTGGTGGTAACCACCAGTAACACATCACCCGGTGCACCCAGTGCACGCACCTGCCGCGCGTACACGCTGCGGGCATCGAAATGGCTGTACAGACCCGCCAGCACCACCGCATTGGCACCCAAAGCCAAGGCCGCCAACTCAGGGCGATCCCGCTCAAAACGGCCCACAAACGCCGCCGCAAATGCCTGAACCAAGGCCCCGGCACCCCCCACCCCGCAGGCCAAGACCTTGCCACCACTCGTCACCGAAGCCAACACCGCGTGGGTGGCTGCCTCCACGGCGGGGGCCAGGGTCTGAGCGCACTGGTACTGCAGATCGGCGCTGTCAATAAAATGCTGCTGAACACGTTGCAAAAGCATGGGTCGATCATACCGCCCCGCCTGGCCACGCTCACCAACCTGAGGTGTCAAAGGCAGCTTGTACCCAGCTCACTTCCATGGAGCCATGGGGGGTAGCGGGGCCCTGCACCAGCACAGCGTCAAACCGACAGGCGGGGGTATCGGCACAACGTGCCAGGTAATGGCGGGCCGCAAACACGATGCGCCGTTGTTTGGCCCAACCGATGCTGCCACCTGCGCCACCGTGGGTGCTGGCCCGGCGGTAGCGAACCTCCACAAACACCACCGTGCCGTCGGTGTCGCGCATAATCAGATCCACCTCGCCACCCCCGCGCCCTGGTGTGCGGAAGTTGCGTTGCAGCAGCCGCAGGCCGTGCTGGCGCAGGTGGTCTAGCGCCAGCTGCTCGGCCTGGTCACCCACCGATTTGGTGCTGGGGCCAGGTGCTGCCCCCCTTTGTCCCTGGATGGTCACTGTGAACCCCTCTTTTCTCCCTGCCCTGGAAGCCGCCCGTGCGGCCGCCGGTGGACAAGATTATCCGCCGGGCACGCTATACGCGGTGGCCACACCCATCGGCAACCAGGCCGACATCACGCTACGGGCTTTGCACGTGCTCTCGCTGGTGGACGCTGTGGCCTGTGAGGACACCCGGCACACCGCTGCTTTGCTGGGTGCTTATGGTTTGCACAAACCCCTGCTGGCGGTGCACCAGCACAACGAGGCCGAAGCGGCGCAAGGGGTGATCACCCGCTTGGCCGCAGGCGAGCGGGTGGCCTATGTGAGCGACGCGGGCACCCCAGGGGTGAGCGACCCCGGCGGGCGCTTGTGCGCGGCGGTGCGGGCCAGTGGGTACCGGTGCTTGCCCCTGCCGGGCGCCAGCAGCGTGACCACCTTGGTGAGCGTCGCAGGTTTGGCCCACACCGGCGGCCCCGCGTTTGAGTTCACCGGCTTTTTGCCCGCCAAAGGGGCGGAGCGGGAGGCGGCGGTGCGCCGCCTGGCCAGCCTGCCCCACGCCTGTGTGTTGCTGGAGGCGCCACACCGCATCGAGGCCCTGGCCAAAGCCCTGCTACCGTTGGGGGAACGTCCCATCACGGTGGGCCGGGAGCTGACCAAACAGTTCGAACACATTGCCACGGTGCCGTGCGCCGAGCTGGTCAGCTGGTTGGCGGCCGACCCGAACCGCCTGCGCGGGGAATTTGCCCTGGTCCTGCATGCCGCACCTGCGGCAGACCCGGGGGACACCGACGGTCTGGGTGCAGACGCGCAACGGGTGTTGGCGTTGCTGCTGGCCGAGCTGCCACTCAAATCGGCTGTGCGCCTGGCGGCGGAGATCACCGGCGCCCCCCGCAACGCGCTGTACCAAGCCGGACTGGCCCTCAAGGACCCGGGGGCAAACGGGGATCGCTGACGTCCTTGGCCTCCACGTCCACCACGTCAGGGGAGGCCCCACTGGCACCGTTGCGGCCGGGCCAGACACGGTCCTGGGCGTAGCGCTGGAAGCGCCCCACAAACACCGGGGCCGTGGGGCGTTGCCCCCGCACCAAGGCCCACAACACCACGGCCAACACCAACACCAACCCCACCACCAGGAACACCAAGGCCAGCGCCACGGCGAACAGCCACAACACCAGGCGCAGCACGCGGGCCAGCAAACGGTTCAACACCAACAAAACAGAGGGCATGGGCAAACACCAGGGGGCACAAAAAGGGACTCAAAGGCACAGACCCACACACGGCACGCGCAGCCACTATGATGGTTGCCACACCACCGGCAAGACCACTGCGCCCACATGAAACGCCTGTCACAGTATTTTCTCCGAGGTCTGATCACCCTGTTGCCCTTGGGTTTCACCCTGTACCTGTTGTACGTGTTGGTGAGTTGGCTGGAGGCCACCGCCATCGCACTGGCCCGGCCGTTCATTGGGGACTTTTACGTGCCAGGCCTGGGCTTGCTGTTGGGAGCGGTGGTGGTGTTTTTGCTGGGCTTTTTGATCTCGCAACCGTGGATCGCGCGCCTGCTGTCTTGGGTTGAACTGCCTTTCACCAACCTGCCCGTGGTCAAAAGCATCTACTCATCGCTCAAAAGTTTCGCAGACTATTTTTCGCCCCACCACGAGGAAGGCACCGCCCAGCAGGTGGTGGTGTTGCGCCCGCCCGGGGGCGAATGGGAAACCGTGGGCCTGGTCACCCGCAACCACATGGCTGGCCTACCCTCAGGCTTTTTACCCGGCGACCGCATCGCGGTGTACCTGCCCATGGGCTACATGATCGGGGGTTACACCGTGTTTGTGCCCCGCAGTTGGACCACCGCCATCGACATGTCGGTTGAAGAAGCCATGCGCTCGTCGCTTATCGCCTGGATGGCCAACAAACCCCAACCATGACCACACGCCACCTCGACGCTCTTTTTTCACCGGCCAGCGTGGCCGTTTTCGGCGCCTCCGATCGCCCCCACAGCGTGGGGGGCACCGTCTGGACCAACCTCAGCCAAGGTTACCAAGGCACCTTGTACGCGGTGAACCCGCGCCTCGAGCGCTTGGGCAACAGCCCGGTGTACGCCAACGTGGCGGCCTTGCCCAGCGCCCCCGACCTGGCCGTGGTGTGCACACCCGCCGCCACGGTTGCACCCCTGATCGCAGAGCTGGGGGCCCGGGGCACGCGGGCGGCGGTGGTGGTCACGGCGGGATTGAGCCGCGAGCAAAAACAAGCCATGCTCAAGGCCGCGCAGCGGCACACGCTGCGCATCTTGGGCCCCAACTGCATCGGCATGCTGGTTCCCCACCTGGGGCTGAACGCCAGCTTCGCCCACACCAACGCTGCGCCAGGTGCCATCGCGTTTGTGTCGCAATCGGGGGCACTGGTCACGGCCATGCTCGATTGGGCCAACGACCGCCATATCGGGTTCTCGCATTTTGTGTCGCTGGGTGAACACGCCGACGTGGACTTTGGCGACATGTTGGACTACCTGGGCAGCGACCCCCGCACGCGCGCCATCCTGCTTTACATCGAATCGATAGACGCCCCACGCAAGTTCATGTCGGCGGCCCGTGCGGCCGCCCGCAACAAACCGGTGGTCGTGGTCAAAGCCGGTCGGTCGGCACAAGGCCAGCAGGCGGCCGCCTCCCACACGGGTGCCTTGGCCGGGTCCGACGACGTGTTTGACGCCGCCATCGCACGGGCGGGCATGTTGCGGGTCAACACCTTGCAAGACCTTTTTTTGGCTGCGGAACTGTTGGCACGCTTCCGCGACAACCGCAGCGAACAATTGGTGGTGCTGACCAACGGCGGTGGGGCTGGTGTGATGGCCGCGGATGCCGCGGCACACGCCGGTGTGCCCTTGGCCACCTTGTCCCCCGAGTTGGTGCAGCGGCTGGACCAGGTGTTACCCAGCAACTGGTCCCGCGCCAACCCCGTGGACATCATTGGAGACGCCCCCGCCCAGCGCTACGTGGACGCCCTGGAGGTGCTGCGCGACGACAAACACAGCGCCATCCTGTTTGTGCAAGCCCCGACTGCCATCGTGCCCAGCGACGAGATTGCGCAAGCCCTGTTGCCCTTGGCCACCCAAAAGCCGCCACGGGTCATCGGCAGCTGGTTGGGGCACCACGCGGTGGCTGGCGCGCGCGAAACCTTCCGCAACGCTGGCATTCCCGATTACGACACGCCGGAAGAAGCGGTGCGGGCGTTTTCGTTTTTGCGACAGTATCACCGCCACCAGGCCGAGCTGATGGAAACCCCGGCGGCCCTGGCCACCGAACACC
Source organism: Pseudomonadota bacterium (assembly GCA_041158605.1). Taxonomy (GTDB): domain Bacteria; phylum Pseudomonadota; class Gammaproteobacteria; order Burkholderiales; family Burkholderiaceae_C; genus JBEBBB01. The sequence continues at coordinate 4,946 of JBEBBB010000216.1, read as the reverse complement.
CCCTGGACCTGCCCGCCATCCGGGCCATTGTGGACGCCGCCCTGGCCGAAGGCCGCGAGCTGCTGACAGAACCCGAGGCCAAAGCGCTGTTGGGTGCGGCCGGCCTGCCCGTCACCCCCACCCGCACCGTGCCACCGGACCCTGAAGCCGCGGCTTACGCGGCCGCCACGCTGGGTTACCCCGTGGTCCTGAAAATCCTCTCACACGACATCAGCCACAAATCCGATGTGGGCGGTGTGCGGCTCAACCTGCACAACAACGCCGAGGTGGTCCAAGCCGCGCAGGCCATGCTCGAGCGGGTGGCCCTCAACCGGCCTCAAGCCCGGGTGCAAGGCTTCACCGTGCAACCCATGGTGCGCCGGCAGCAAGCCCACGAGCTGATCATCGGGGCCAGCATAGACCCATTGTTCGGGCCGGTGGTGTTGTTCGGCCAGGGAGGCACAGCTGTCGAGGTTGTGGCCGACCGGGCCCTGGCCTTGCCACCGTTGAACCAGGTTCTGGCCGATGCCCTGATCGAGCGCACCCGCATCGCCAAGCTGTTGCACGGCTACCGGGATGTGCAACCAGCCCACAGGCCGTCCATCACCGGCGCGCTGGTGGCGGTGTCACAACTCCTGGCCGAAGTGCCAGAAATCGCCGAACTGGACATCAACCCCCTGGTGGTGGACCACGAGGGGGCGGTGGTGCTGGACGGGCGGGTGCGGCTGAGCGCCCAACGGCCCGCCGGGGCGGGGCGCTTCGCCATCCGGCCCTACCCCCAGGAGCTGGTGGAGACCCGCCCATGGCACCACGGCACCGAGCTGGTCCTTCGCCCCATACGGCCCGAGGACGAGCACCAGCACCTGGCCTTTTTGGGCCGCATGGACCCCGAAGACATCCGCTTGCGGGTCTTCTACAGCAAGCGCAGCATCGAACACACAGAACTGGCCCGCCTGACCCAAATCGACTACGACCGGGAAATGGCATTTGTAGCCACATCCACCGAAAACGGCCACCCCGTCACCTTGGGGGCGGTGCGGGGCATCATCGACCCAGACAACGACAGCGCCGAGTTTGGGATCCTCATTCGCTCGGACCAGAAAGGCCAGGGGTTGGGGGTGCTGCTGATGGACAAACTCATCCGGCACCTGCGGGCCCACGGCACGCGGCGCATCGTGGGCACCATCCTCAAGGAAAACAAAGGCATGTTGGGCCTGGCGCAGCGGGTGGGCTTTACCGTTGAGCGCCACCCTGAAGACCCCGACCTGCGGCACGTGGAGCTGCACCTGCAACCCGCCAACCCCTGACCGCCCATGGACTCGCTGAGCCAAATCGCATTGGGGTCGTCCGTGGCCCTGGCCGCCATGGGCCGCCGGACCCGGGCCTGGCCGGTGGTCGCCTGGGGAGCGGCCATGGGCACGCTGCCCGACCTGGATACCTTCATTCCCTATGGCGACCCGGTGCTGGACATGGTGCTGCACCGCGCCGACAGCCACGCCCTGCTCTACCTGACACTGCTGGCCCCGGTTTTGGGCACGGCCATCGCTTGGGCCACAGGGGGTATGGCGTTGTGGCGGCGCTGGGTTTGGGCCACTTGGCTGGCCTTGTTCACCCACCCGCTGCTGGACTGGATGACCGTTTACGGCACGCAGCTCTGGCGCCCCTTCACCGACCACCCCTACGGGGTGGGCAGCGTGTTTATCATCGATCCGGCCTACACCCTGCCCCTGCTGGTGGGCCTGGTGTGGGCCTGTGCACGCCATGGCCAAGCGCGAACGCCAAGCCGGGCCCACATCGGGGTGTACGCTGGCCTGCTGCTCAGCACCTTGTACCTGGGCTGGAGCGCTGCGGCGCAACACCACGTGCGGGGTGTTGCCGTGAGCAGCCTAGCGGCCCAAGGTTTGCCCCATGAACAGGTGCTGGTCACCCCCACAGCCTTCAACACCGTGTTGTGGCGGGTGGTGTCTATGGGCCCTGACACCTTTTACGAGGGTTACCACAGCCTGCTGGACGAACCGCCGGCCCCGGGCCAACCGGCCATGCGGTTCACCCCACACGACCGAGGTGCCGCACTGGAACAGCGTTGGGGCACCCACCCGGCGGTGGAGCGCATCAAGGCCTTCAGCCAGGGTTTTTACAAACTGCAAGAGCGCCAAGGCAGGGTGCGCCTGATCGACCTGCGCATGGGGCAAGAACCCGCTTATGTGTTCACTTTTGACTTGGGCCCTGTACAGCAAGACCAGGGCGCCCCAGCAGCAGCGGTCACGCAACAAAGCGAAAGACCGGGTATCCAAGAGGGCCTGTTGTGGTTGTGGACGCGGGCACAAGGTATAAAGCCTTTGTGATGTCCAGCAACCAAGCCACCCTATTTCCCTTACTGCATCTTTTCCAGATCACGCCACCATGCCGGATTCAAAGCTTCAACAAACCATGCTCTGGCAACCGGTGTTGTTGCGCCACGCGGTGGTCACGTTCGCAGGTGTGGCTGTGGTCTCTGCTGTCTTGGCGCTGCTGACCACGTGGCACATTCTGTCCTCTGCGGTAGAGGACTCCATACTCAACTCCACAGAGACGGCCAACAGGGCCCTCGCCCAGGTCTTTACCACCCAAATATGGGACGACGTAGAGACCGACTTGGCATCGCTTGCGAAGCCCCCCAATCCGAACGATCCCGTCATTCCACGGGTGGACACGACCATACGCCGGTTCGCCAAAGGCACCGATATTGCCAAAGTCAAAATTTACAGCTTGGACGGTACGACGGTGTTTTCAACCGACCCACGTCAGATTGGTGAGAACTACGGCCACAAAGTGGGCTTTCAGCAGGCGATCAACGGGTACACCGCGAGTGAGTTGGCCAGCAGAAAACAATTCACGGGTATAGACGGCATCACCAAAGACCTCGACATGGTGTCTTCTTATGTGCCTTTGTACGGCAAATCTGGTGTAGTGGCCGTTCTGGAAATATACGCAGACCGCACCCACTCGACCGCGCTGAAACACACCCAGACACAGCGGGCGCTCAAATGGTTGTTGCCGATCTTCTTGGTCGCCAATGCCGTACTGCTGTTTATCGTCCTCCTGATTGACAGGGTCAGGCAGCGGCACGAAGTCTCCTTGGCCCAGTTGGCCATTGAGAATGCGGTTGCGAAGCGTGCCGCAGAGACGGCGAATGCTGCGAAATCACACTTTTTAGCCTCCATGAGCCATGAAATCCGTACCCCCATTGGCGGGGTGATAGGCATGGCACAGCTCCTCCAGGACACGACACTCGACACCGAACAGGCAGGGTACGCACACAACATCGTGGTTTCAGGCGAACACCTGCTGGGCCTCATCAACGACATTTTGGATCTGTCGAAAATTGAAGCAGGGCAGATGACTTACGAGAAGAGTCCGTTTTCGTTCGCTGATCTCATGAATGCCGTTTCAGTACCCATGCAGGTGAGGGCACAGAGCAAAGGCATCCAATTGGTTTTTGAGTCCTCTGTCGAGCCCTCTTCTTGGTTTGTAGGCGACCGCCTGCGCACAGGACAGGTTTTGCTCAACTTGGTGAGCAATGCGATCAAGTTCACCGACACCGGAGGGGTCACGGTACGTGTGGTGTACCTTGAGCCGTGTCTTCGTTTTACCGTTCACGACACAGGCATAGGCATACCGGCCGAAGCCATGCACCGCCTGTTCCAAGACTTTAGCCAGGCAGAGGCCTCCACCTCACGGCGGTACGGGGGCACGGGGCTGGGACTGTCCATCAGCAAGCACCTCACCGAGGGCATGGGCGGGACTATCGGCGTCGACAGCGTCCAAGGATCTGGAAGCACTTTTTGGTTTGAGTTGCCTTTAGCGCGGCATACCCGCACAGCACCGGAGCGCCCTATTGAACCAGCACCCACCACAAACGCTCCTGCACCACTCACGCTGCGGATGGTGTTGTTGGCCGAAGACAACCCCATCAATCAGAAACTGGCGACCACCCTGCTGACCAGAATGTCCTGTGAAGTTGACACCGTCGAGAACGGCGAAGCTGCGGTCACAGCTGTTCAAACCAAAACATACGACTTGGTCTTGATGGACTTGCAAATGCCCGTTATGGGAGGGCTTGAAGCCTGTCGCCGTATTCGGGAGTTGGGAATAGACCCCATACAGCTGCCCATTGTGGCCTTAACCGCGAACGCCATGGTCGAAGACAGGGAAGCCTGTCTACAAGCTGGAATGAACGACTATTTGTCCAAGCCGTTCAAAAAAGAGGATCTGCTGGCTTGTGTTCAACGTTGGACGTCGGTCAACGAAGTGCAAACAGAGAGCTGATGCGGGTCAGTAAACCAACACCAACACCACAATCGACAGACCGATCGCCAGGTTGATTGAAACCCACAGGCGCAACGCCGCCATGGCTTGCCCCCCTGCCGCCCAATCCGAGGCCGAGACAGCGCGGGAAAGGCGCTTGAACAAGGCAAACCGGATATGGCCGAAGATGGCCACCATGGCGGTACCCAACACCGCCATGTACCACCAGTCCAGGGGCATTTGAAACACCCCTCCAGACTGCACCACCTCTTTGGCCACCCGACCCATCATCCAGAAACCGGTCACAAAGGCCAACAGGGCTGCGGGCAACACGGCCGCAAAAAAGCGCTGGAGCACACCCTGCATCAGGCGCAAACGCACCGGTGGCTCCAGTTCAGTCGCCGCAGGGCGCAGAAAAAAGTGGGCGAACAACATGCCCCCCACCCAGAGGAGGATGGACAGGACGTGGGCGGTTTTGAGCAGGTTGTAAAGCATGGCCGCACCTTAACAGCTTTGTGAAACCGCCAGAACCCGATGGGCTTTTTGCAGCGCTTGTGGGTTTTTTGCTGCACCGCAACAAAATACTTGCAAAACCCGGGATAACCCTTATACTTGAGTCATGTTGCAGTGCAGCATTTGCCCGTAACCCCCTCAAGGAGCCCCACCATGTTGACCGTTGA
>JBEBBB010000215.1:0-6623 GCA_041158605.1 Pseudomonadota bacterium | reverse complement strand
AATTGACCCGCAGCAAAAGCGCATGCGGTGTGGCCACGGTCATGGCGTTTTCGATGGCTTGCGCCGACTGAGAGACCAGGTGCTTCAGGGCCGGTCGCTCGGGGACCCAAATGCCGGTCAGGTCTAGCATACCCACGCAGCGGCCGTCAGGGCCCATGACTGGGGCACCGGCGCAGCTGTACACCCCGGTGTCGTCAAAAAAGTGCTCGCCCCTGTGCAGCCACACCGCTTGTTTTTCAGCCAGGGTGGTGCCTATGGCTGTGGTGCCCACCGCCCGCTCTGACAGGTCCACCCCCACCCGGGCAATGCCCGTGGCTTGGGGGTCGTGGTGATCCACGGGCCCGTTCACGCCTATGACCACACCGTCGGCGTCGGTCAAGATGGCGAAATAACGGGTATCGGCCATCGCCCGCGCCAGCGACCGCACCACCGGGGCGGCCGCTTGCAACAGCGGCTGGCTGGCATCCTGTGCCCGTCGCATGTCCCCAGCCGATACCGGGTCAAACACCACCCGCTGCTGGGGTTGGTGGCCCCAAGCCAGGCAGCGCCGCCAAGAACGCTCCAGCCACGGCTGCAGCGCCACATCCGCTGTGGTGGGGGCACCTGAGAACACCGCCTGGCGGGCCAGAGCGATGGTCCCCAACCTGTCTGTGGGGGTCGAAGAGGGTGTGCTGGCTACCGAACGGTTGTTCATGGCTGGCGGGTGGTGTGGTGGTGGGCCGATGTTCGCAGTGTTTCAAATTGAGAATATGTGGCTTTTTGCATACCCGACTAGGGATTACCCGGGGCTGCCGCTGTGCCGCCTTGTCAACAATGGTTATGCACATTTCAACATAAGCCGTGGGCCGCGCAAAGCGGTGCACCCCCTAGGAGATCTCCATGCAAAAAGTCCTGCACATCAACCCGGACAAATGCACCGGTTGCCTGCAGTGCGAAATGGCCTGTTCTTACGAGAACCATGGCACCTACGCTACCTCCAAATCCCGCATCAAGGTGTTTGACTTCCACCACACCGGCAAAAAGGTGCCTTACACCTGCACCCAGTGCGACGAGGCTTGGTGCTTGCATGCCTGCCCCGTGGAGGCCATCACCGTAGACAAGGCCACCGGCGCCATGGTGGTCAATGAAACCACCTGCGTGGGCTGCAAGGTTTGCACCATCGCCTGCCCGTTTGGCACGGTCAACTACGTGCAGGAAACCGGCAAGGTCCAGAAATGCGACCTGTGCGGTGGCGACCCGGCCTGTGTGGACGCCTGCCCCACCGGCGCCATCACCTTCATCGACGCCAACTGGACAGGCATCGACAAAATGAAGCAGTGGGCCGACAAACTCGGCAACCAAGCGGCCTCGGCCTGAACCACAAGGAGCACCACATGTCTTGGGCTGGAAAAATCCTCCGCGTCAACCTGACCACCGGGACCGTTGCGTCCGAACCCCTCAATATGGCGTGGGCCCGCGGGTACCTGGGCTCGCGCGGGTTGGGCACCAAATACCTGGTCGAGGAAATCGACCCCAAGGTCGACCCGCTGTCACCCGACAACAAAATCATCTGGGCTACGGGCCCGCTCACCGCCACCATTGCCTCCACCGGCGGGCGTTACACGGTCATCACCAAAGGCCCCCTGACCGGCGCCATCGCCTGCTCCAACTCGGGCGGCTACTGGGGCGCCGAGCTCAAAATGGCCGGTTGGGACATGGTGATTTTTGAGGGCAAATCGCCCAAACCGGTCTACCTGTACATCAACGACGACGTGGCCGAGTTGCGCGATGCAGGCCACCTGTGGGGCCAGAGCGTCTGGAAAACCGAAGAAATCCTCAAGACCAGCCTGCAAGACCCGCTGCTGCGGGTGTCCAGCATCGGCGTCTCCGGCGAGAACCAGGTGCTGTACGCGGCCATCGTCAACGACCTGCACCGTGCCGCTGGGCGCTCGGGCGTGGGGGCCGTGGCGGGGAGCAAAAACCTCAAGGCCATCGCGGTGCGGGGCACCAAGGGTGTGGGCAACATCCGCGACCCCAAAGCCTTCATGGCCGCCACCAAAGCCGCCAAAAAGGTGCTGGCCGAGAACGGCGTGACCGGCCAGGGCCTGCCCGCTTACGGCACCCAAGTGCTCATGAACGTGATCAACGAGGTGGGCGCTTTGCCCACTCGCAACCACCGCGACGTGCAGTTCGAAGGCGCCAAAGACATCTCTGCCGAGGCCATGCTCACCCCCCGCGCCACCGATGGCAAAAAACACCTGGTCACCAACCAGGCCTGTTTTGGTTGCACCATCGCTTGCGGCCGCATCAGCAAAATCGACGAAGGCCACTTCAGCGTCCAAAACAAACCCCAGTACTGGGGGGCGAATGGCGGCCTGGAATACGAGGCCGCCTGGGCTTTGGGGGCGGCCAACGGTGTGAACGACCTGGAGGCCTTGCAGTACGCCAACCTGATTTGCAACGAGCAGGGCATGGATCCCATCAGCTTCGGCGCCACCGTGGGGGCCGTCATGGAGCTGTACGAAATGGGTGTGCTCACCAAAGAACAGGTGGGCCTTGAGGCCCCCTTTGGTTCGGCCAAAGCCCTGTGCGAGCTGGCCGATATGACGGCCAACGGTGTGGGTTTTGGCAAAGAGATCGGCCTGGGCTCCAAACGCCTGACCGCCAAATACGGCCACCCCGATTTGTCCATGAGCGTCAAGGGCCAGGAGTTCCCGGCCTACGATGGCCGTGTGGTGCAGGGCATAGGCTTGGCCTACGCCACCAGCAACCGCGGTGCCTGTCACTTGCGCGGCTACACCATCGCGTCTGAGGTATTGGGCATCCCGGTCAAAACAGAACCAACCGAGCACAAAGGCAAGCCCGAGCTGGTCAAGGCCTTCCAAGACGCCACCGCCGCTTTCGACTCCGCTGGCATTTGCATTTTCACCAGTTTCGCTTGGACCCTGGCCGATGTCGCGCCCCAGGTGCAAGCCGCTTGTGGTGAAGAATTCACCATGGAGCACCTGAACCACATCGGCGAGCGTATCTGGAACATGGAGCGTGACTTCAACAACGCCGCAGGTTTTACCAAAGCCGACGACAGCCTGCCCAAACGCCTGCTGACCGAAGCCGCCAAGACTGGCCCAGGCAAGGGTTCGGTCAGCCGCTTGCCCGAGATGCTGCCCGAGTACTACGCCGTGCGTGGCTGGGACACCGAGGGCCGGCCCACTGCCGAAACCCGCGCCCGCCTGGGCCTCTGAACCATGGCCCACCACGTCATCTTGGGGGCTGGTCCGGCCGGTGTGATCGCGGCCGAGACCCTGCGCAAACACGAGCCCGCCGACCGCATCACCTTGGTGGGTGACGAGCCCGAGCCCCCGTACTCGCGCATGGCCATCCCCTACCTGCTGATCGGACAGATTGGCGAGCAGGGTACCTGGTTGCGCAAAGGTGCTGGCCACTTTGAGGCCCTGCGCATCGGGCATGTGCACGCCCGGGCCACCCAGGTGCGGGCCAACGCCCGCGAGGTGGTGCTGGACAACGGCAGCACCTTGGCCTTTGACACCCTGCTGGTGGCCACGGGTTCCCACCCTGTTCGGCCCCCCATCCCTGGCATGGACCTGCCGGGCATACACCCTTGTTGGACGCTGGCCGATGCCCGTGCCATCGCAGAGCGGGCCCAACCCGGCGCGCGCGTGTTGCAGATGGGTGCCGGTTTTATCGGTTGCATCATCATGGAGGCTCTCAAACAGCGCGGGGTGGACCTGACCGTGGTGGAGATGGGCGACCGCATGGTGCCCCGCATGATGGGGCCGGCGGCTGGCGGCATGATCCGTGGCTGGTGCGAAGCCCAAGGCGTGAAAGTGCACACCGGTGCCAAGGTCGAGGCCATCACCCAGGTCGACGGGGCTTTGCAGGTGCAACTGTCGACCGGGCACCAGCTCAGTGCCGACCTGATCATCAGCGCCACCGGTGTGCGGCCCGCCATCGGGTTTTTGCAGGACTCGGGCATCACCTGTTTGCGTGGTGTGCTCACCGACGAACACATGCAAACCAACGTGCCGGGTGTGTACGCGGCCGGGGATTGCGCCGAGGCTTTTGACAAAGTCAGCGGCACCACCATTGTCAGCGCCATCCAGCCCAACGCCGCCGACCAGGCCTACGTGGCTGCCATGAACATGGCGGGCCGGCGGGCCGAGCTCAAGGGGGTGACCCAGATCAACGTGTTGGATACCCTGGGCCTGATCTCCACCAGCTTTGGGAACTGGGAGGGCGTGCCCGGTGGCGAACACGCCGAGGTGGTCGACCCTGCGGCCCACCGCTTGCTCAGCTTGCAGTTTGAGGGGGATGTGCTGATCGGTTGCAACAGCGTGGGCTGGACCGACCACGTGGGGGTGATGCGTGGTTTGGTGGAGGGGCGCGTGCGCCTGGGCGCCTGGAAAGACCGCTTGCTCCAAGACCCCACCCAGCTGATGAGCGCCTACCTGGCCGCCGCGCAAGGGCAGGGCCAATGGCATGGCGCCCAAGACACCCGCCGCCGCTGACGGCTGGGCGCGGCAGCATAGGGTCCCATGCAGATCACACTCAAACTGTTCGCCACCCTGGGCGATTTTTTACCGGCCGGGAGCCGCTACAACCAGATCGAGGTCGAGGTGCCTGATGGGGTCACGGTGGCGGCCGTGATCCTACAGCACCAGCTGCCCGACAAGCTGGTTCACTTGGTGCTGGTCAATGGTGTGTACATCAACCCCTTGGAGCGGGCCAGCAAGGTTTTGTTGGCCGGTGACGTGCTGGCTATTTGGCCACCGATAGCAGGGGGATAACCCTGTGCAGAGCCACTACCCAGAGCGCTTCGAGCGGGAGATGGGGTGTTCCGAGGCCGAGTGGTTGCGCAGTTTGCCTGGGGCGGTGGCGCCGCACACCATGCAGCTGTTGCCAGGGCAGGCACACGTGGCGGTGGGGGGCGGGCGTTTGCATCTGCAGTGGTCGGTGTTGCCCCCGCGCCAGATCGCTTTGATCCGCTTGCCCCGCATGGCCGTTTGTTTTGTGTTTGAAGGCCTGGACCTTGGCGCGCGCCAGGCTTTCATGCAGCGTTTTGACCTGTGCATGCAACGTGGGGGTGGGTAACCCCCTTATCGCCGGCTTGGTGTCTCTCGAAGGCTGGTTACCCTTGGTTGGGCCACAACGTTTGCGCGCTCAGCACACCCGCCCACGTGAGGGTCAAAGAGCCCAGCACGTGCAGCCCGGTGTTGGCGGCCGCCAGGCCCAGGCGGCCGTTTTGCAGCAAAGCCACCGTTTCCATGGAAAAACTGGAAAACGTGGTCAACCCACCCAGCAGGCCGGTGACCAGCGCGGCCCGCCACAGCGGGTCCAGCCCGCTGTGTTGCTGCAGGTAGACCACCACCACACCGATCGCGTATGCCCCGACCCAGTTGGCGCACAGGGTGCCCCAAGGCAGCAGGGCGTGGGGCGGGTTCAACCACAGCCCCAGCCGCCACCGGGCCAGCGCGCCCACGGCGGCCCCCAGCGAGATGGCGACCACGGTCAAGCCCATCAGGCGGCTTCCAGTTCCCCGCCCAAGGCGGCGGTCAGGTCGGTGATCAGGGCGGACAACTCTCCGGTGGCGATGGCGGCATCGGCGTCAAAACCCCCTTCGTCTTCGGCGGTGGCGTTGTCCTCAAACACCCCATCGAGGAACGCAATTTTTTTGATCTGCATGCCCTCGGTCAGCACAAACTGCACCCGGCCGTCCCAGTCCAGCCCCAGTTTGACCGGCAACTTGCCTTGTTCGATGTGGCGGCGCATTTCCTCGTCGGCCAGGTGGTGGCGGGTGAACTTCACCACCGAGTTCATCTCGTCGCCAGACTTCAGCTCGACCTCTTGACCCGCGGCGATGTGGGGTGGCCAATCGTCGGCTGTGCCGGTCAGCCACTGGGTCATGGCCGCTTGTGGCGCCACCTGGGTGTTCAGCAGGCCCAGGTGCAAGCCCTGCAGGCACTCCACCAGCGCCGTGGTGATTTCATCGGCCTTGCCCTGGCTGCCTGCGCCCACCACCAAGCGGCCGCTTTGCAGGTCCATCCAGACCGGGGTGGTACTGGTTTTGCTGAAGGCCATGGGCAGCAGCTCTTGCAAGATGTCGTCGCGCAGGTCCCGGCTTTCCTTGCGGCCGGGTTTGCGGCCCTCGGTGGCCTCGATGTGGGCTACCCGTTCGTCCAGCTTGCGCTTGACCACCGAACCAGGCACGGCCTTGGTTTCGGTCATGAACAGCATCAGGCGGTGGCCCGCCACCAGCTCCACCAGGGGGCCGTGGGCTTTGCCGCGGGGTGGCACCCAGCCCCAGGCTTTTTCCTGGGTGGCGCCGCAAGGGGTGTAGGGTTGGGTGGCCAGGGCGGCCTCCAGGGTCTCCACATCGACTTGCCAGTTGGCGGCGATGCGGTACACGATCACGTTCTTGAACACGGTTGTCCTTGTGGGGTCAGGCCCGCCGCAGCGGTGCGGGGGGCGGGGTCAGCAACGCTGCATCTTAGAGGAAATGCGGCGGTCATTTTCAGCCGCGATAATGCCGGGCATGGACATTGTTTTGTTTTTGATCGATTTCATTCTGCACGTGGACAAACACCTGCAGGCCTTTGTGCAAACCTACGGCGCCTGGGTGTACGCCT
>JBEBBB010000214.1:0-5209 GCA_041158605.1 Pseudomonadota bacterium | reverse complement strand
AAGTATGGGGTGTGGTTTTGTTGTTTGGGTTGGTGATTGGGGGGATCTACGGCGGAGTGTTCACCGCCACCGAGGGCGCGGGTGTGGGTGCTGCCGGCGCGTTCATGTTTGCCCTGCTCAGGGGATCACTGACACCACGGCTGTTGCTGGACATTTTGGTGGAAAGCAGCCGTACCACCGCCATGTTGTTCACCGTGCTGATCGGTGCCATGGTGTTCACCAACTTCATCAACTTCACCAGCATGCCCGGGGACTTGCGTGACTTTGTGACCCAATTCAGCCCCAACCCCTTGATGGTGGTGGTGACCATGATGGCCATCTACGTGGTGTTGGGCATGGTGATGGAAGAACTGTCCATGGTGCTACTCACCATACCTGTGTTTTTCCCTATCGTGACCGGTCTTGGTTTTGACCCGGTGTGGTTTGGCATCCTGATCGTAACGATTGTGGAGATCGGCATGATTTCGCCCCCGGTGGGGATGAACCTTTTTGTGGTGAACAGCCTGTTACCGGATGTGAAGCTGTCCACCATCTTCAAAGGTGTGTGGCCCTTTGTGGTGGCAGACATCGTAAGGTTGGGCATCCTGATCGCCGTCCCGGCAATTTCACTCTGGTTGCCCAGCTTTATGCAGTAGGGCCACTCCCTCCCCGCAAAGCGGGCGGGGGCTCGGTGGTCACGTGCAAGACCCGCTGGGGGTAAGGAATCTCGATGCCATGTGCCCGAAACGAGGCCAACACCTGGCGGTTGATCAAAGACCGCAAGTTGAGTTGGCCGTTTTCGGGGTCAGCGATCCAGTACCCCAAGGTGAATTCCAAGCCGTCGGCCCCAAAGGCGGACAGTGCGGCAGCGGGTGCGGGGTCGCGCAACACACGGGGTTGGGCCAAGGCCGCCTCCTGCAACAACTGGATCACCTGTTCCACATCGCTGTGGTAGTCCACACTGACCACCGTGGACTGCCAAACCTTGGGATCGGCCAATGACAGGTTTTCAACACGGCTGGTGATAAAGGTCTCGTTGGGCACGATGGATTCACGGCCCGTTAAAGACCGGATCACGGTGTAGCGGGCGTTGATGTTGGTGATGCGCCCTTCGAACTGATCGACCCTGACCATGTCGCCGATGCGCACGCTGCGTTCGGTCAGGATCACAAAACCCGACACGTAGTTGGCGGCCAGTTTTTGCAAACCAAAACCGATGCCCACACCAATCGCACCACCCAGCACCGACAAGGCGGTGAGGTCTATGCCCACCGCCGACAAGGCGAGCATCAAACCAATGAACATCAACAAGACCCGGGTGGCGTTGCTGACAGCCTTGCGCAAGGACAAAGCCCCCCCATCTGTGGCAGCCCGCAACAACCGGGCCTCGATGGCGGCAGACACCCACAAGGTGACGATCAGCACAGCGCCAGCCGTGAGCACACCCTCAATCAGGGTGCGAACCGACAAGGTGGAGCCGCCGATTTTCCAGGTGATTTGATCGAGCTCGTTCAGCACCACGGGCAACAAACCGCTGACCCACAACACCATGGCCAACCAGGCCACCCAAGAGATGGTGCGCTCAATGGGGCGCAACCACCGGGCGTCTTTGAAGGCGACCTGCAGCACCTTCACCCCCACCCGTATCACCACCAAAGCCACCAACACGGGTATGGCCACTTTAAAAACCACCAGCGGCACACCCTGTTGGTGTAACAACGCGCGGCCCACATACCCCAAGGACAACCACAAGGCCGGAAACAACACCCCGTCAAAGAGGTGGCGACCGAACCAAATCGACACCTCTTGGTCAGGGTGCAAGGCCCGGCGCAGCACGGCCACCACAGCCCATGCGAGCAACAACCCCACCATCAGCGCCAAGGCTTCCAGGAGGGTGTTGGTTTGCAGCAGTTTTTCGGCCCACAGGGCCCAATCGGTCAACACAGCCATGAACACACAAAGGGTTGGAACAAATCAGGAACGCCAGGCAGGAGGGCGTTTTTCAGCAAAAGCCTGTATGCCTTCTTGGGTCACATCAAGTGCCAAATTACACACCATGGTCTGGCCAGCCAACTGGTAAGCGGCCTCAATGCCGGTCTCGCGGTGTTGGTAAAAAACCGCCTTGCCCAAGGCCACCGCTTCACGGGGTTTGTTCAAAATGGCCCCAACGAGTTCCGCCACCGCAGCGGGTAAATCGGCGGCAGACGCCACCCGGTTGACCAAGCCCCGGGCCTGCGCCTCCTGGGCCGACAAAAAGCCCCCGGTGAGCAACATTTCCATGGCCACTTTGGCGGGTATGTTGCGCACCAAAGGCACACTGGGGGTGGCACAAAACAGCCCCACGTCTATGCCATTCACGCCGAATGTGGCGGACTCTGCAGCAACTGCCAAGTCGCACTGGGCGACGAGTTGGCAACCGGCCGCAGTGGCCAAACCCTGCACCTGGGCGATCACCGGTACAGGTAATTTTTGGATCTGCAACATCACCTGGGTGCACAGGCCAAACAGGGCTTGGTGATCGGCCGGGCTGGGGTGGGCCCGCATCTCTTTGAGGTTGTGACCTGCACAAAAGGCCGGACCCTCGGCAGCCAAGACCACCACACGGGCACCCGGGTCTTGTGCCACTTGCCGCAAAGCGCCCTGAAGCGCTTGCAGCATCGCCATGGACAAGGCGTTAAAAGACTTGGGGGTGTTCAAGGTGAGCGTGTGGACACCACGCGCGTCGGTGTCGTGGCGCAACACCGGAGCGGTCGGCAAGGGGGTGGGGGTGGCGTCAGACATCGGCTAGCACCCGGATATGGGCTTCCACGCTGCGCGCCAGGGCACTCAGGTTGTAGCCTCCCTCCAAACAGCTGACCAAACGCCCCTGCGCGTGGCGGGCGGCCACCGCTTTGATCTGTTGGGTCATCCACACGTAGTCTTGCTCCACCAAACCCAGTTGTCCCATGTCGTCTTCGCGGTGGGCGTCAAACCCTGCGCTGATCAACACCAACTCGGGCCGGTGGGCGTCCAAACGGGGCAACCAGTACAACTCGACCAGCTCCCGGATATCCATGCCCCGGGTGTAGGCTGGCACGGGCAAATTCACCAAATTGGGCGCATCGCTGTGGGGCCACTCGGGGTAAAACGGGTGTTGGTAAAAGCTGCACATCAGAATGCGCTCATCACCGGCCACGATGTCTTCCGTGCCGTTGCCATGGTGCACATCGAAGTCGATGATGGCCACCCGCTTGAGCCCATGGCGCTCCAGCGCGTACTTCGCGGCCACGGCCACGTTGTTGAAAAAACAAAAACCCATGGCCTTGTCGCGGCACGCGTGGTGCCCCGGTGGGCGGACCGCACAAAACGCGTTGCCCAAATCACCGGCCATCACGGCATCCACCGCATCCACGGCCGCCCCAGCGGCCACCAAAGCGGCAGCCCAGGTGTGGGTGTTCATGGCGGTGTCGGGGTCGATTTGGGTGTGATCGGGGCCTCCGGCCGCCATGTCATCCACCAAACGCTCGCTCAAACCACGCAGGGCAGCGATGTGCATGCGCCCATGGGCCAACTCCAGATCAGCCAGGGAGGCTGGAGTGGCCTCTCGGCGTTCCAAAGCATCACCGACCCCGGTGATAAGCAAGCGGTCTTCAATGGCATCCAAGCGTTCCGGGCATTCGGGGTGCCCCGCGCCCATCGCGTGCTGGCGGCACAAACCGTGGGTGAAATAACCTGTAGGCTTCATGGTGTGCTTTTTCAGGTAAGGTCGGAGAAATGGAAGCAATCGACGTACAAATGACCACATGGCTGGCCCAGCTTAACACGGTCATTGCAGGGAAACCGGACCAGGTCCGAGACAGCGTTTGCTGCCTGCTGGCCGGCGGGCATTTGTTGATAGAAGACGTTCCGGGTGTGGGCAAAACCACGTTGGCACAAGCCCTGGCGATCTCGGTGGGCTTGGGTTTTTCGCGGGTGCAGTTCACCGCAGACCTGATGCCTTCGGACCTGAGTGGGGTGTCGGTTTTTGACCGTGAAAAAAACGGGTTTGTATTCCACCCCGGCCCCCTCTTCACCCAGGTATTGCTGGCCGACGAGATCAACCGCGCCCACCCCAAAACCCAGAGCGCGTTGCTGGAAGCGATGGAAGAAAAACAAGTCTCGGTTGAAGGGAGCACGCGGCCCTTGCCCGAACCTTTTTTTGTGATCGCCACCCAAAACCCCAACGAACAGCTGGGCACCCACCCCCTACCCGAATCGCAACTGGACCGGTTTTTGATGCGCATCAGCTTGGGTTACCCCAACCGGCAAGCCGAGCGTGGCTTGTTGATGGGCCAAGACCGCCGCGCCTTGCTCGCGACCTTGCCCGCCAGCTTGACCCCAGCCCAGCTGCAAGCCCTGCAAGCCGTGGTGCAAGCCGTGAGCGCCACCCCGGCCGTGTTGGATTATTTGCAAGACCTGCTCGACGCCACACGCAACGGGCGCTGGTTTGAACAAGGGTTGAGCCCTCGGGCGGGTCTGGCATTGTTGCGCACGGCCAAAGCACGGGCGGTGATGGAGGGGCGGCGCTACGTGGCACCCGACGACGTGGCCAGTGTGTTCCCCGTGTGCAGCGCGCACCGGTTGGTGCCCGTTCGAGGGGCGGGACTGGGTGCCTTGGAACAGGTGCAGGCCTTGGTCAAGGCCACCCCCCTGCCCTGACGGGGATGTTGTTGTGCCAGCTGCCAGACCCTTCCCCCTGACACGGTGGCGCCACCAACTGCGCAGCTGGTGGATGGCGCGGTCGGGCCGGACCGACCAATGGCCTTTGACACACCACAACGTCTACATCCTGCCCACCCGGGCCGGGGGGGTGTTGGGTTTGACCCTGTTGGTGTTGCTGGTGGCCAGCATCAACTACCAACTCAGCCTGGGTTACCTGCTCACGTTTTTATTGGCAGGCACCACCGTGGCGGCCATGCACACCACGCACCGCAACCTGCGGGGGCTGGTGTTGCACCTGCACCCACCAGCGCCAGTGCACGCCGGCGCACACTCTGCCATCACCTTGCACCTGCACAACCCCAGCCGCCAAGACAGGTATGCCGTGTCCTTGGCATGGCAGGTGCCCGACAGCGCCTTGGCACCCGCATGGACCGATGCCACCGCGGGTGCCCTCACTGGGGTTGAATTAGGCTGGACACCCCAGGTGCGGGGCCGACAAAACCTCCCGGCTGTGCGCATTGAAGCCCACTACCCATTGGGTGTGTTCCGC
>JBEBBB010000213.1:0-4897 GCA_041158605.1 Pseudomonadota bacterium | reverse complement strand
CGAAATTGTGGAGTTGCCCACCACGGCGCACCCCTGGTTTGTGGGCGTGCAGTTCCACCCCGAGTTCAAGTCCACCCCCTGGGATGGCCACCCCTTGTTCAACGCGTTCATCAAGGCCGGTTTGGCACAACAACAAACGAAAGGCCGGACATGAAACTGTGCGGTTTTGAGGCCGGGCTGGACCGGCCTTTTTTCCTGATCGCGGGCACCTGTTCCATCGAGGGGCTGCAGATGTCGCTGGACGTGGCGGGCCAGCTCAAGGAGACCTGTACCGCCCTGGGCATACCGCTCATTTACAAGGGGTCTTTTGACAAGGCCAACCGATCCTCAGGTACCAGCCAGCGCGGTGTGGGCCTGGATGCTGGGCTCAACATCCTCGACGAGGTGCGGCGCCAGTTGGGGGTGCCCATCCTGACCGATGTGCACGACGAAGACCAAGTGGCCCCCGTGGCTGCCGTGGTGGACGTGTTGCAAACCCCGGCGTTTTTGTGCCGCCAGACCGACTTCATACGCGCCGTGGCCCAATCTGGCAAACCGGTCAACATCAAAAAGGGGCAGTTCCTGGCCCCTTGGGACATGAAAAACGTCATCGACAAGGCCCGTGCCGCCGCGCGCGAGGCAGGCCTGCCTGAAGACAATTTCTTGGCCTGTGAGCGCGGCGTGAGCTTCGGCTACAACAACCTGGTGGCCGACATGACCAGCCTCGCCGAAATGCGCAAGTCTGGCGCACCGGTGGTGTTTGATGTCACCCACTCGGTGCAAAAGCCCGGGGGCTTGGGGGCTGTCAGTGGTGGTGCCCGCGAGATGGTGCCTGTCCTGGCGCGCGCCGGTGTGGCAGCAGGTGTGGCTGGCCTGTTCATGGAAACCCACCCCTGCCCCGCTGAGGCCTGGTCCGATGGCCCCAACGCTGTGCCCTTGCACCGCATGAAAGCGCTGCTGGAAACACTGGTCACGCTGGACGCGGCCGTTAAAAAATCCCCCTTCTTGGAGAACGACTTCACATGAGCGCCTACATCATCGCCGAGGTGACCATCACCAATGAAGAACAAATGAAGGTCTACCGCGAATGGAGCTCCAAAGCCATGCAGGAATTTGGCGTGGAGGTGCTGGTGCGTGGCGGCCGCATGGAACCGCTGGAAGGCGATTGGAACCCCCAGCGCATGGTGGTGCTGCGCTTCCCCGACTTGGCCACCGCCCAAGCCTATTACGATTCGGCCACCTACACCCAAGCCCGCAAGGCCCGCGAAGGGGCTGGCACCATCCGCATGATCGCCGTTGAAGGCGTTTGAGTTTTTTTGACTTGTCCCAAAGGTAAACCCCATGAGTGCAATCGTTGATATTGTCGGCCGCGAAGTCTTGGACAGCCGTGGCAACCCCACCGTTGAGTGCGACGTGCTGCTGGAAAGCGGCGTGATGGGCCGGGCCGCCGTGCCCTCTGGCGCCTCCACCGGGAGCCGCGAAGCCATTGAACTGCGCGACGGCGACAAAAGCCGTTACCTGGGCAAAGGTGTTCTGAAAGCCGTTGAACACATCAATACCGAGATCAGCGAGGCCGTGTTGGGCCTGGACGCGTCCGAACAGGCCTTTTTGGACAAGACCCTGATCGACCTGGACGGCACCGAGAACAAATCCCGCCTGGGTGCCAACGCGATGTTGGCCGTGTCCATGGCTGTGGCCCGTGCCGCCGCTGAAGAAGCCGGCCTGCCCCTCTACCGCTACTTTGGCGGCAGCACCAGCATGCAAATGCCCGTGCCCATGATGAACGTGATCAACGGCGGCGCCCACGCCAACAACAACCTGGACATCCAGGAGTTCATGATCTTGCCGGTGGGCGCGCCCAGCTTCCGCGAAGCCCTGCGTTGGGGCGCCGAGGTGTTCCACGCCCTGAAAAAAATCATCCACGACAAGGGCATGAGCACCGCCGTTGGCGATGAGGGCGGGTTCGCCCCCTCGGTGGCCAACCACGAAGCTGCCATCCAGCTCATTCTGGAGGCCATCGACAAAGCCGGCTACACCGCGGGTGAACAAATCGCCCTGGGCCTGGATTGCGCGGCCAGCGAGTTCTTCAAAGACGGCAAGTACCACCTGGAAGGCGAAGGCCTGGTGCTGAGCGCCGAGGAATGGACCAACATCCTGGCCACCTGGTGCGACAAGTACCCCATCATCAGCATCGAAGACGGCATGGGCGAAGGCGACTGGGACGGCTGGAAACACCTGACCGAGCGCCTGGGTGAAAAGGTGCAGCTGGTGGGCGACGACCTGTTCGTCACCAACACCAAGATCCTGAAAGAAGGCATCCAGAAGCGGATCGCCAACTCTATCCTGATCAAGATCAACCAGATCGGCACCCTGACCGAAACCTTCGAAGCCATTGAAATGGCCAAACGGGCCGGTTACACCGCCGTGATCAGCCACCGCTCGGGCGAAACCGAAGACAGCACCATCGCCGACATCGCGGTGGGCCTGAACGCTTTGCAAATCAAAACCGGCTCCATGAGCCGTTCCGACCGCATGGCCAAGTACAACCAGCTGCTGCGCATCGAGGAAGACCTGGGCGACGTGGCCACCTACCCTGGCCGGGACGCCTTCTACAACCTGCGTTGATCTGAATGGGCCGTCGCCTCGTACCGCTGCTGCTGCTGGCCTTGCTGGGTGTGCTGCACGCCCAACTGTGGCTGGGCCGTGGCAGTGTGTCCGACGTGAATGCCAAGCGCCTGCAGCTCACCGAACAAGGCAAGGCCAACACCGCCGCGCGTCAGCGCAACGACCAGTTGGCCAACGAGGTGCGTGACCTGCAAGAGGGCCTGGACATGGTGGAAGAACAGGCCCGTTTCGAATTGGGCATGGTCAAACCCAACGAGGTGTTTGTGCAAGTGGTGCCCCAGGGCACTCGCCCTGGCCCCGCACCGGCGGCGCCGTCACGTTAAGCCTTTTAACGGTGACCAACGCCTTCTTGCTGGGCGGGTTGGCGGCGGCGGCTGAACAATGGGCTGACGGTTTGCGGGCGTGGGCACCACCGGGCGCCCACTTGAGCGGTTGGAACTGGCACCAACCCGGGTGGCAACACGCGGTGGCAACCACTCCCGGCGTTTGTTTGTTGCTGCTGCAGATCAACCCACAACCCCACCCTGTGGGCCTGTCCGAGCGGGTTGCCGAAAACAACGCCCGCGCATGGTTGGCCCAACACGGCCACACACACCGCCTGTTTTACCTGGACCTGTTGCCCGGCGAGCCCCAAACCCAGACACTAAGCCGTTTGTTGCGGGCCCTGGGGTACACGGTGCTCCAACACCCCAACAACCACGCGGTGTGGTCTTGCAATGGCTGCAGCGACCCCGACTGTGAACGGCGCACCTTCAGCCGCCTGGTGCCGCCCAGCCCAGCACCCCCGCCAACGGCTTACTGAACGGTGGCAGGGCCAGGGGGCTGTTCACGCCCCTGCAAAAACAGCTGCGCAGCGTCAACCGGGTCAAAGGCGTAACGGCGGCCGCAAAAGTCGCAGTACACCTCCACGCCACCGCGCTCGGCAATGATGGACTCCACTTCGGCCACACCCAGGCTTTGCAGCATACCGCCCACCCGCTCGCGCGAGCAGGAACACGCAAACCGCGGAACCGGTCCTTCATCGGCAAAACGCAGCACCTGCTCTTGCCAGAACAAGCGGTGCAGAATGGTATCGGCGTCCAGGTTGAGCAGCTCGTCGCGTTTGAGGCTGCGCGCCAGCAAAGCGATGCGGTTGTAGTCTTCGTTGTGACCGATCTGGTCTTCACGGGCCTGGGCAGCGGCGGTGCCCGACAAGTTGGCCTCGCCGGTAGCGGGCAAACGCTGGATCAACAAACCCGCTGCGACTTGGTCGTTGGCCGCCAACACCAAGGTGGTGTCCAGTTGCTCGCTCTGGAGCATGTAGTGTTCCAGCACCTCAGAGAGGCTTTCGAGCTTTTGGCGGTGGTCGCCGTACAAGGGAACCACCCCTTGGTAGGCCTGTTGCCCCGGCTGTTTGTCTTTGGGGTCCAGGGTGATGGCGCACCGGCCGTTGTTGTTCACGTTCACCATGTGGCTCAGGGGCGCGCCCGTGGCCACCTCTCCTGTCACGGTGGCGGTGGCCCGGAACGCAAAATCGGGTTGCGCCTCGGCCACAGCCAACTTAACCGGCCCGTCGCCTTGCACCTGCAACACCAAGGCCCCGTTGAACTTGATGTTCCCCTGCATCAGCAAGGCAGCGGCCGACATTTCGCCCAACAACTCTGTCACAGCTTGGGGGTAGGCCCCTTGCTCTTGGCGGCGCAGCAGCACCTCCTGCCAGGCACCGGTCAAACGGACCAACATGCCCCGAACAGGCACACCATCAAACAAAAATTTCTGCAATTCAGACACGTGAACCTTGGCGGGTATCAACCCAGTTTTTGAAGACCTGCGCGGAAACGGCGGGCGTTGTCGATATAACCCTGGGCACTGCGGCGCAGGCCTTCGATTTGTTCGGGGGTGAGTTGGCGCACCACCCGGGCCGGGCTGCCCAAAATCATGGAACCATCTGGGAAGACCTTGCCTTCGGTCACCAAAGAACCCGCACCCACCAGGCAATTTTTACCGATCTGCGCCCCGTTCAACACCACCGCACCGATGCCAATCAGCGACTCGTCACCAATGGTGCAGCCGTGCAACATGACCTGGTGCCCCACGGTCACCCGCTCACCAATGGTCAAGGGGTAACCGTGGTCGGCATGCAGCACACTGGCGTCCTGTATGTTGCTGCCAGCGCCTATGGTCAAGGTTTCGGTATCGCCCCGGGCGATGGCACCAAACCAGATGCTGCTGTTTTCGCCCATGACCACATCACCGATCACCTGGGCGCTGTCGGCCACAAAAGCGGTGGGATGGATTTGTGGGGATTTGTCGT
>JBEBBB010000212.1:0-3856 GCA_041158605.1 Pseudomonadota bacterium | reverse complement strand
TTGCCTGGCACATCCACGGTATGGAGCAGCTGAGTGACGCCGCGTCCATTCCGATGTGGATACCCCACTTGAGCGCCGGTACGGGGTTTGCCTTGATGGCATTGGGGTCTGCGCACAGCTTTGCCGTGTTCATTTTGCAAATCAAACGTTGAGCCTCCCATGCAGTACACCCTCGCTTTGTTGCCCGTGGCCCTGCTCATGCTGGGTATGCCCATTTTTTTGGTGTTGCTGACCAGCGCCGTTGCCACGGTGGTGTTTGTCAGCGACATGCCGACCGCAGCCTTGCACCAAACCTTGTTTGGCGCACTGGACAGTTTTGCTTTGTTGTCCGTGCCGTTTTTTATCTTTGCTGGTGAGCTGATGGGGCGCGGCAGTGTGGCAAAACGGATCGTCGACATCGTGCAGGCGTCGGTCGGTTCGGTTAGGGGCTCCTTGCCACTGACCACGGTGGGCACATCGGCGGTGTTTGGCGCCTTGTCTGGGGCGAGCGCAGCCACAGTGGCCACGGTGGGCCAACTCATGTTGCCCCCCTTAAAAGAGCGGAACTACCCCGACACGTTCCGCGCGGGGCTGATCACCGCTGTGGGCGCGATAGACATCATCATTCCCCCATCGGTACCCCTGATCATTTATGCGGCAGCGGCCTCTGAATCGGTTCCCAAGCTCTACGCCGCAGGCATCATCCCAGGGTTGTTGATCGCCGCCATCCTGGGTGTGTATGTGTGGTGGGTCGCTCGCAAGCTGGGCATCTCGGACGGTCAACCGTTTTCTGTGGCGGCTTTGTTCAAAGCCTTGGGTCGAGGCGGCTGGGCACTCGGTGCGCCGGTCATCATCCTGGGGGGAATTTACGGCGGGTTTGTATCGCCCACCGAATCGGCAGCACTGGCCTGCGTGTATGCGGCCCTGGTGGCCCGCTACGCCTACAAAGACATGGGTTGGGGCGAGATAACCGGCTGCGCTGCACGGTCGGTCACGTTGACCGCTCAGATTCTGTTGATCGTGGCCTGTGCCAACGTGTTTGGTTGGTTGCTCACGGTGAACCAAATCCCCATGGCGATCGTCGATCTGGTGCAAGGATGGCAACTGTCGCCTTGGATGATTTTGCTGGCTTTGAATGTGGTCTTTCTGATCGTGGGGTGTTTTATCGACCCGTTGTCTGCCATCTTGGTCCTGACCCCTCTGCTCATGCCCATGGTGAAGGCCGCCGGCATCGACCCGGTTCACTTCGGCATCGTGATCACCACCAACTTGGCCATCGGCATGTTCCACCCGCCATTTGGTTTGAACATTTTTGTGACCCAGTCGCTGTTCAAGTTTCCGCTGCCTGTGATCTACCGGGGCATCGTCCCGTTCATCTACCTCTACCTGATCGCACTGGCGCTGATCACCTACATCCCTAGCCTGTCGCTGGCCATGGTGCGCTGGCTGTACTGACCCCGTTTTTAACCCAGGAGACAACAAATGACTCAAGCCATCAACCGCCGCCAGGCCCTGCAATGGGCAGCCGCTACATCCGCCACGCTGACCACCGGTTGGGCCACAGCCCAGAACCCCGTGGTGATGAAAGTGGCGTCGGCCACCGTCAACGATGTGATCCACCAGTGGATGAAAAACTTCAAAGCGGCGGTGGAGGCGCGTGCGGCAGGCCGCATCAAGGTGGAGCTCTACCCCGCGAGCCAATTGGGTGCGATACCCCGCATGGTCGAGGGAACGGCCATGGGCACCATCGAGTGTTTTGTGACCGCGACCAGTTTTTTGACCAGCCTGGACCCCCGCTTTGAGGTGTTCGACATGCCGGGTATGGTGGACAACACCGCCCATGCCGCCAAGCTGTTCGCCAACTCTGAGGTGCGCAAAATGGTGTTCGCGTGGGGTGGCAACCGGGGTTTGGAAAGCATTTCGGCCTTCTACCACAGCCCCCAGAATGTGGTGTCGCGCAAACCTATCCGCACCCTGGCCGATTTCAACGGCCAAAAAATCCGCGTTCTGAGCACCCCCCTGCAGATCCAGCCGTTCCGCAAACTCGGCGCAGCACCCGTGCCCATGCCCCTGTCGGAGGTGGTGCCGGCTTTGCAAAACGGTGCCATCGATGGGTTTGTGGCAGCCAGCACCTTGTTCTCAGCGCTCAAGGTGTACGACGCGGCCAAGTTCCAAACCCAGTTGCCCCAATGGCCGGTGATCGCCGTGGCCGCTTGCAACAAAGCTTGGCTGGGCCGCCTGCCTGCCGAATTGCGCCAAATGGTGCAAGAAGAGGCCACCAAAGTCGAAACCCCCACCAACGGGTTTGGCGCGGACGACATCGCCAAAGCCCGCGAGGTCTGGACCCAAAACGGCGGCCAACTCATCACACTCGGTACCGAGGACACCGCCGCCTTCTCCCGCACCGTGGTGGACACCGCCACTACCGTGATGAAGGAGCACCCCACCGCAGCCGCCGCTTTTGAAACCTATGCCGCGTTCTGCAAACAGGCCAGGGCTTGATGGGCTTTGACATCTTCTTGCGTCTGATGGCGATGCCCGATGTGCGCACCGCCATTGGAAAGGCATCGTCGAGCCCCCTGGCGGTCAGTGGTAATCGCTTTCTCTTTGGTGCCGGACAGCGCCAATATGGACGCGCCGGGACGCCTTGATCTCAAAAAAAATGACGTAACCAGCGGCCCCAAAAGGGACAATCAACTCTCTGGTGAACGGATCACCACCTGCTTTGCGGCAGCTGAATGGGCTGATCGCCAAAAATTGACAGGCTTGGCGTGTCGCCTCGATCGCTTTGATGGGCGCGTCAAGATCGCCAGTCGAGCTGTTCAACTCGCGCTCGAATGCGAAGTCGAACAACCTGTCGAGATCATCTTCGGCCTCACGGCTGAAAACGACCTGGAAGGTCACAGTCGGCTCTTTTGTTGGCGCTCTTTGGCAGCGGCGACTTTCGCCTCCAGCTTGGCAACCACCACCTCGGCCGGAACCCAGTCCCCAGCCGCTTCGGAGCGTGCAATGGCCGCCAGCCCACGCCGAACGAATTCCGATTGCTCACGGCGCCGGGCCACTTCGGTTCGCACCGCGTTTTCGACCAACGATGCCATGGTTTCCCCATCCACAAGCGACTGCTCGATTTCTTGGCGAAAGACAGGCTCGATGCGGATGGGGGGGATGGTTGCTGTTTTCATGTTGTAAATGTATCGCCATTGCAATACATGGTCAACCGATCAGGCCGGTCGCACACCCTCGTAGGCCTGTTGCAGCAGGTCGCGGATGGCCGCCTTTTGGGCCACCCCGAACGGGCGGGGGTTCCAGTAGGGGTTGCCCACCGCGATGTCGGCCGCCCGGTCCAGGTCCTGGGCTTGCATGCCAATGTCCTTGAGGGCCACCGGCGCCCCGTTGTCCCGCGCCAGGTCGAACAAACCAGCAGCCGCACTGGCCCGGCCGGTCACGCCCAAGGCCCTTTCGATCCGCTGCATCGCGGTGGGTGCCGCCCCCGCGTTGAAGGCCATGGCGTGTGGCAACACCACGGTGTGCACCTCGGCGTGCGGCAGGTTGAAACTGCCCCCCAGCGTGTGGCACAGCTTGTGGTGCAAAGCCATGCCCACGTTGCCCAACACCGAGCCACACAACCAGGCCCCATACAGCGCGTCACCCCGCGCCGCGACATCGGTGTGATGGGTCCGGATGGCGGGCAGGGCGTGGGCCAGCGCGCGTATGCCTTCTTCGGCCATCAGGTCCATCACCGGGTTGCTGTCCTGCGCGTACAGGCCTTCGGCCGCGTGGGCGATGGCGTTCATGCCGCTGGTCACGCTCATGGCCACGGGCAGGGTCAGGGTGAGCTCGGGGTCGTATATCACCGTGCGTGGCAACACCCGGGGGT
>JBEBBB010000211.1:0-6181 GCA_041158605.1 Pseudomonadota bacterium | reverse complement strand
CGATCACCTTGTCCACCAAGCCGTACTCAGCGGCTTCGGCGGCGGACATGAAGTAATCGCGTTCGGTGTCGCGCTCGATTTTCTCGAGCGGCTGACCGGTGCGCTCGGCCAGCACCTTGTTGAGGTCGGCGCGCAAACGCAAAATTTCACGGGCGTGGATTTCGATGTCGGTGGCCTGCCCTTGAGCGCCGCCCAGGGGTTGGTGGATCATGACGCGGGAGTTGGGCAACGCGAAACGCTTGCCCTTGGCGCCAGCGGCCAACAAAAACGCGCCCATGCTGGCGGCCATGCCCATGCACAGAGTGGACACATCGGGCTTGATGAAGTTCATGGTGTCGAAAATCGACATGCCTGCACTCACCGACCCGCCGGGCGAGTTGATGTAGAAGGAAATGTCCTTGTCGGGGTTTTCGCTCTCCAGGAACAACAACTGGGCCACCACCAGGTTGGCCGACTGGTCGTTCACAGGCCCCACCAAAAACACCACACGCTCCTTGAGGAGGCGGGAGTAGATGTCGTAAGCGCGTTCACCACGGCCAGACTGCTCGATCACCATGGGCACCATGCCCAAACCTTGTACGTCCAATGCGCTCATCGCGTGCTCCGAATTGAGGGATACGTCAACTGTAAACAAAAAAGGGCGGACTTTTGTCCGCCCCGGCTGGTTCTGACACCCGGTGTGGGGTCAAGCCTGGCCCATCAGTTCTTCAAAGCTGATGGTTTTTTCGCTGACCTGGGCTTTGGACAACACAAAGTCGGTCACGTTGTTCTCGACGACGATGGCCTCCACCTCGGCCATGCGGTTGTTGTCGCCTTTGTACCAACGCACCACATCGGCGGGGCGCTCGTAAGAAGCCGACAGTTCGTTGATGTGGGCATCGATCTGCTCGGGTTTGGCGTTCAGGTCGTTGGCACGTACCAGCTCTGCCACCACCAGGCCCAGGCGCACGCGGCGCTCGGCTTGGGGCAGGAACATCTCGGTGGGGATGGGGGCCTTGTCGGCGTCTTTGACACCACGCTGCTTCAAATCGGCACGGGCACCTTCCACCAGGCGCTGGGTTTCGGCCTCCACGCTGGCTTTGGGCAGGTCGAGCTCGGATTGGGCGATCAAGGCGTCCATGGCGGCCTGCTTGTTGCGGGCCAACACGCGGAACTTGACTTCACGCTCCAGGTTTTTGCGGATATCGGCGCGCAGGGCCTCAACAGAGCCGTCTTCGATGCCCAAGGACTTGACAAAAGCCTCGTCCACTTCAGGCAGGTTGGCGGCTTCCAGCTTTTTGACGGTGACCAGGAAGTCGGCGGTTTTGCCGGCCACGTCTTTGCCGTGGTAGTCGGCGGGGAAGTCGAGGGGGAAGGTTTTGGACTCGCCCACTTTCATGCCGCGCACGGCGTCTTCAAAGGCTTTGAGCATCTGGCCGTCGCCGACCAGGAATTGGTAACCTTCGGCCTTGCCGCCTTCAAAGGGTTCGCCGTCGATCTTGCCTTCAAAGTCGATGGTGGCACGGTCGCCGTCTTGGGCAGCCTGGTCTTGGGCGCGTTGGGCGAAGGTCCGGCGCTGTTTGCGCAAAATGTCGAGCGTGCGGTCAATGGCGGCGTCGTTCACGTCGGCAGCGGTTTTTTCGACGGTGGCGGCGGTCAGGTCGTTGATCTTGACCTCGGGGTAGACCTCAAAAACCGCTTCAAACGCCAAGGTGCCTTCGGGGGCGCCTTCTTTTTCGTTGATACGGGGGGTGCCGGCCACGCGCAGCTGGGCTTCGTTGGCGGCGGCGTTGAAGGCCTCACCGACCTTGTCGTTCATGACCTCGTACTGCACAGAGTAACCGTAGCGCTGGGCCACCACGTTCATGGGCACTTTGCCAGGGCGGAAGCCGTCCATCTTGACCTGGCGGGCCATGCGCTTGAGGCGGGTTTCAACTTCTTTCTGGATGGCATCCACCGGCAGCGACAAGGTGATCTTGCGTTCCAGCTTCTCCAGGGTTTCAACGTTCACGGCCATGGTTTTCTCCTGATTGAGAGGGTGTCGACCCGACTGCCGGCCCGACACAGGTGTTTGTTCAGAGGGTGTGGTGCGCGGGGGGGGACTCGAACCCCCACACCATTGCTGGCGTCAGGACCTAAACCTGGTGCGTCTACCAATTTCGCCACCCGCGCAAGCCACTGCCATCCCGGGCCTAGGCCCTGGCGGCAAACCTCGCATTGTAAGCCCTGGCGGCAAGCTGGTGGCAGCGCGGGTCAGAACAACTCGACCACGTTGTGCCGTGCTGTCCCGCTGTCCGCGTCGGGCGGGACCTGGCGCTCGTATGAAATCACCTGGTTGCGCCCTTGTGATTTGGCCATGTACACCACCTTGTCTGCCCGCTCAAAAGCCGACGACGGGGTGTCATTGCGCAACACCCGGGTGTGCCCTATGCTGACCGTGATGGTGCCCACCTGGGGGAAGCGGTAGGCTTCGATGTGCTCGCGGAAGCGCTCGAAAACCGCATGGGCTGCGGCTTCGTCTTGGGCCCGCAACAGCACCACAAATTCTTCTCCACCAAAACGGTACAAACGGTCTTCGTGCCGGAAGGTGCTGCGCATGATGCGCGCCACCAGCAGCAGCACCTCGTCACCGATCAGGTGGCCAAAGCCATCGTTGACCCGTTTGAAATGGTCGATGTCGATCACCCCGAGCCAGTAACCGTGGGCCATCGAGGCGACCCGCTTGTCCCCGGGAGACACACCGGTGTAGACCGGCACCCGGACTTGGGTGGCCTTAAAAAAGGTTTCGTCAAACGATTTCCGGTTCAACAGCGAGGTCAGCGTGTCGCGTTCGCTGTAGTCCAGCAGGTTCAGGAAATTTTTGTAAATTTTGGCAAACCCTTCCACCACGCTGCAGGCATCGGCGCGCAATGGCGACGGGGCGACCACTTCCAGCAAGAGCAGGGTCTCGGTGTCGGTGGTGATGGGCACCACCAAACGTTCAGCGCCAGCGTCTGTGGCATCCACATGGGCCTGAAGGATGTCTGCCACGTGGGCGCGCCAGGGTTCTTCGGCCAACAGGGGGCAGTCTTCGAGAGCGGTCCAAGGCGGTGTGGACACGGGCGCCACCAAAGACGCGTTTTGGTGCCCCCGGACCACCGATCGGCGGCCATCTGCGCTGGGAACCACCTCGACCAAGGTCACCGCGTCGGGCTGCAGCAGTGAAAACAACACCTCGACCAACACCGCATCGGTGGTGTCTCGGTCTTTGGCATGTGTGAGCCGGGCCACCTGCTCGATGTGGCTCAGGGTATGGTTCATGGATGGAGTTTGGGCGCCCTGGATGGCGTCAGACTGTAACAACAACCCCCTGTATGGTCTGTATCAAATCTACCACAATCCAGTGCCCACCCAACCCGGTCAAGCCCCAGGCTTGACCCGGAACCACGCAGCGTACATGGCCGGCAGAGCCAACAGCGTCAACACCGTGGCGACCACCAGCCCGCCCATGATGGCCACCGCCATCGGCCCCCAGAACACGCTGCGCGACAAGGGGATCATGGCCAAAACCGCAGCCGCAGCCGTTAATACGATCGGGCGCAAACGGCGCACCGCCGCCTCAATGACCGCGTCCCACGTGGGCACACCTGCCGCACGGTCTTGCTCGATCTGATCGATCAGGATCACAGAGTTGCGCATGATCATGCCCATCAAGGCGATCACCCCCAACAGGGCCACAAAACCAAAAGGCCGCCCCAGCAACAACAAGGCCCCCGCCACACCGGCAAGGCCCAATGGCCCGGTCAGGAACACCAGCAAGGCCCGGCTGAAACTGTGCAACTGCAGCATGAGCAAGGTGAAAATGATGAACAACATCATGGGAACACCGGCCGCGATCGAGGTAGACCCCTTGCTGCTTTCGGCCACGGCACCTGCCACCTCGACCCGGTAAGCGGCGTGTCCGCTTTGGGCCCACTGGGCCTCCAAACGGCGAACCGCCGGTAACAACTCGTCCGTGACGGTGGCGCCTTGCAAACCATCGATCACATCGCCCTGCACGGTCACCGCGTACTCGCGGTTTTCGCGCCACATCACACCGGGCTCCCAATCAAATACCGGGCGGGCGATCTGGCTCAGGGGTATGGCTTTGCCGTGGGTGGTGGGCAGGTAGGCGTTGGCAAGCTCGGACACGGCATCCCGCTCGGCCAAGGGCTGGCGCAACACGATGTCGATCAACAAGTCTGCCTCGCGGAACTGCCCGACCGTAGAGCCGCTCAGGGCGGTGCGGGCGGTTTGTGCGATGGCCGCACTGGTGACACCCAGCGCGCGGGCCTTGGCCTGGTCCACTTCCAAGCGCACCACCTTGACCGATTCGTTCCAGTTGTCGTTCACACCCCGGGTGTTGGGACTGGCACGCATGGCTTCTTTGACCTGTTCGGCCCGCTCGCGCAACACCGTGGGGTTGGGGCCGAACACACGGAACTGCACCGGGTAAGCCACGGGCGGGCCATTGGCCAACAGTTTCACGCGGCCTCGAACCTCGGGAAACTCGGCTGCAATCAAGGCCGGTAAATCGCGCACCCACCGGTCACGGACCTTGAGGTCGGCGGGCATGAGCAAGACCTGCGACACGTTGGTCTGGGGAAAAATTTGGTCCAAGGGCAGGTAAAAACGCGGCAGCCCCGACCCCACCCAGGTGGTGACGTGCTCTATCCCCTCCAGGTCGGCCAAACGGGTTTCGATGCGACGGGTCACCTCGTCATTGGCGGCAAAAGCCGTTCCCTCTGGGAACCACACGTCCACCATGATCTCGGGGCGGTTGGAGTCGGGGAAAAACTGCTGCTGCACCACTTTCATACCGGCCATGCCCACCACAAACGTGAGGATGGTGGCGGCGATGGTCAGCCACCGGTGGCGCACACACCAAGTGACCACAGCGCGGAAGCGGGTGTAAAACGGCCCATCAAACACCTCGGCCACCGGCCCTGTATGGGGTTTGATTTTGAGCAAACGCACACCCAAGTAAGGCACAAAATACACGGCAACCACCCAAGACAACACCAGGGCCGTGGCCGTGACCGCGAAGATGGCAAAGGTGTATTCACCCACAGTCGACTTGGCAAAACCAATCGGCAAAAAACCGGCGGCGGTGATCAGGGTGCCGGTCAGCATGGGCATGGCGGTCACGTCCCAGGTGTAGGTCGCGGCCCGGCGCATGGTGTGGCCTTCTTCGAGCTTGCGCACCATCATTTCCACGGCAATGATGGCGTCGTCTACCAGCAAGCCCAAAGCGATGATCAGCGAGCCCAGCGATATTTTGTGCAAACCTATGCCCCAGTACTGCATGACCAAAAACGTCATGGCCAACACCAGGGGTATGGTGATAAACACCACCAGACCGGGCCGCATGTCCAGGGTGTAGCGGCGCAGCCCTTGTCCGTGGGGGTTGCGGTGCAGACCCAGGCTTAAAAAACTCACCAACAAAACCACCACCACGGCCTCAATCAAGACCTTGACAAACTCGTTGACCGAACGCGACACCGCCAGCGGTTGGTCTTGCACCTGGGTCAAGGCCATGCCTGCGGGCAGGCTGCCCTGCAGCGCCGCTATGGTGGTTTGCAAGGCCTGGCCCAAAGCGATGATGTCGCCCCCTTTGGCCATCGACACCCCCAGTGCGATGCCTTCTTCACCGTTGTGGCGCACCTTGACCTGCGGCGGGTCCACATACGCGCGGCGGATGTTGGCCACGTCCCCCAAGCGCACTTGGGCCCCATTGGCGGCGCGTATGGGCATCGCCTCCAGTTCGGCCACGGATCCAAACGCCCCGTCCACCCGAACAGCCACCGCATCTTGAGGGGTTTGGACCACACCGGCCGGCGCGACGGCGTTTTGTTGCCCCAACTGGTCGAGCACCTGGTTCAAGTCCAGACCCAAGGTGGCGAGCCGGCGGCGGGGGATTTCGATGTAGATTTTTTCGTCTTGAACGCCAAACAACTCCACCTTGGATACGCTTTGCACGTTCAACAACACCTGGCGCACCCGTTCGGCCTCGACCTTGAGCTCGGCCGGGCTGTACCCCTGCCCTTGCAAGGCGTAGATCACCCCAAACACATCACCAAACTCATCGTTGAAAAACGGGCCCACCACGCCCTGGGGCAAGGTGGACCGCATGTCACCGATTTTTTTGCGCGTGGTGTACCAAACCTGCTGGATGTCCTTGGGT